>CALZQD010000032.1 GCA_945828175.1 uncultured Bacteroidales bacterium
GTTCCCTGTTGAACAGGAGTTTAAAGTAGGTGACTACCACTTCGAGGCCTACTATGGCAATCTTGAGGAAGAAGGTTTTGAAAAACCATATTACTACGGCGACCAGAACATCAAGGTCACTGACGGCGGCACAACAAAAGTCGCAGTCACGGCGACGCTTGCCAACACGATGGTCAGCGTCAGCTATACCGAGGCCTTTACCAAGTATATGACAGCCTACAGCGCCGAGCTCCACAGCGAGGGCGGCGCATATATTTTCTATGGCGCAGATGAGACACGCCCGGCATATCTCAAGCCCGGCACCGTCTCGCTCAACGTCAGCGTCACCAAACCCAACGGCAAGACCGCCACACTGAAGGCCGCATCATTCACCGGCAAAGCACGTTATCACCATCATGTAACGGTCGACCTCAACCACGGTGAGGTAGGCGAGGTTGTGATGGTCATCAGCTTCGACGACAACACTGACGAGCAGCCTGTCGAAATCGACCTGAGCGACAAGGTGTTCAACGCACCCGCGCCCGAGGTCACGACCGAAGGCTTCAACGGAGCCGACGGCCTGACATTTGCTCCCGGCATGTCGCCGACAGACAATGTGACCCTCTCGGTTATCGCCCGCGGCGGCATCGCCTCGATGACGATGACGACGAATTCGGCCACACTCGTCTCGCAGGGTTGGCCCGAAGAGGTCGACCTCGCGGCGGCACCCGAGAACCTGCGCTCGCGCATGGAGGCTCTCGGCCTCGTTGCCAAGGGCTTGTGGAAGAATCCCGACCAGATGGCTGTCGTCAACCTGACCAGAGTGCTCGCCAATATGAACTATGTCGACGGCGCTGACAACAAAAGCACGATAACATTCGTCGTCACAGACCGTTATAACAAGACCTCAGAGCCCGTAACGCTGACAGTCAACGTCGAGCCGCTCGAACTCTCGATATCGAACCCTGGCACTCTCTACAACGGCGCTGCCGAGCTCGAGTTTGACCTCGGCTACAATGGCGGCGACGTCGAGAGGCAGGTGAGCATCGAAGTCAAGAACGAGCGCGGCACCTGGTCGGCCGCCCCGATGCTGTCGGCAACGCCGATTTCGCGCAGTGGCGAGAAATACCGCGTCAAAGTCAGCGTCCCTGCCGACGACCGTGCTGTCGAGCTTCGTGCCAAGTGTGGCAAACTCGAAACTCCGTCGATTGTTGTCGAACGCAAGGAAGTCGACTACACAGTCGCCACAGCCGCCGAAAACGTCTTTGCAACATATGCTTACGTCACACTGACAGGTGCAGAAGCAGCCGGAGCCTCACTGATGATTTCGACCGACGGCGTCAAATATACAGCCGCCGCGACAGAAGTCGTCAACGGCAATCTGCTGAAGGTCAAAGGCCTCAATCCGGCGACAGGCTATTATGCCCGCGCCGCTATCAACGGCACACACAGCAATCCGTGCCAGTTTACGACTGAAGCCTCGACACAGTTGCCCAACGGCAACCTCGAGACATGGTATCGCGTCGCCGGCAAATCGAAAAACTGGTGGATTGACTATCCCGGCGCCGACGAAAATGCCGTCTGGGGTACCATGAACAAGCTCACCACCTCTCAGGGCGGTTCGGCTGGTGCTCCCGGCGCGGCATATTGCGCATTCTCGGGTACACGCCCCGTCGACAGTGCCGTCAAAGGTAAAGGCGCCGTAATCTCGACCGTAGGCTGGGGTGACGGCAATACCGCATGGCGCGGTCAGATTGGTTCAGGTGGAAGTGGTGGCAAATGTGAGCACCTCACCGTAGGCGAACTTTATCTCGGCACATATAACGCTCAGAACGAAGCAGCCGATTACAGCGGTCTCGCTTTCGCCTCGCGTCCGTCGTCAATGTCGTTCTATTATAAGTATACAGTCAGAAATGCTGCCGACTGGGGCGTGGCCGAAATCCATGTCCTCGCAGCCGACGGCAGCGAGATAGCCACGGGCAGCAAACAGCTCGGTGCTGTCGATGCCTATACGGCAGTAAGCGTCGACCTCAACTACGCCGTCGGCGCCAAGAAGGCCGCTCTCATCAAGGTGATGTTCAAATCTTCGGGCAATTCAGCCTGCCAGTCGGTCAACAACGACAACCTGAGCTCGCCTCCGAGCATGAACCTTACTGACGGTCGTTATACCGGCTCAGAGCTATATATCGACGAAATTGTGTTAAATTATTGATAATTAGAAATTCATGAAAACCAAGATAACAACAATAATAAGCGTGCTGGCGCTCTCGCTCGGGCTGTGGTCGTGCAGCGACTCGTGGGAGCCTGTTACAGACAAATCGGGCAGCGTGGCGCTGGCTTGTATGGAGGTCGAGGTTGACAACGCAGAGAAAGTCGTCAGCCGTGCCGGAGTCGACAAAAATGACTTTTTGGTCAAGATCTATGACGACAAAGACGTGCTCGTCGGTAACTGGGTCTACGGCACTATGCCTGAAATCGTGACACTTAACGTCGGCGACTACCGCGTCGACGTGATGTCGCACGAGATAAAGAAATCAGAGTGGGACGCTCCCTACTTCTTCGGCAGCAAGACATTCAGCGTAGTCGATTCAAAGATCACCGAGGTCGGCACAGTCGTCTGCTCGTTCTCGTCGCTGAAAGTATCAGTTATATTCGACGAGCAGCTTCGCAAAGTCCTCGGCGACGATGTCACCGTGACAGTCAGAGCCAATGACTCAGGCGCACTCGTCTTCACACCCGACGAGACCCGCTCGGGCTATTTCGAGGTTGTCAAAGGCAGCACGACGCTGACGCTTGTCTTCGCCGGCACAGTCAAAGGCAACCATGAGGAAATCATCAAGGCCTATACCGACGTCGAGCCCGGCCAGCACCGAATCGTCACATACTCGCTCAAAAGCCCCGGCGGCGATATTCCCGATGAAAGCGGCAATGTCGACCCGACTGACGGCATTGACATTGACGTCTCTTATACCGACGAGAACCTCAACGGCAATGTCGACGACACAGAGGAGACTCTCGATCCGAGCGACCGCCCCGGCCACGAAGGCGACACGGAAGATCCCGATGAACCCACTCCTCCGACTCCCACCGAGGGTAAAATCGAGATTACATCAGACGCCCTCAGCTTCGATGAGCCCAACGGTCTCGACAAAGGCGACCAGGCTATCGTCAACATCTCGGCCGAGAAAGGCATCAGCCATGTAGTCGTTGAAATCACCACCGACAACGATGAATTCAGAGCCGCTGTCTCTGACCTTCTCCCGCTCAGTTTCGATCTCGCCGAGCCGGGCGACCAGAAAGAGGCGTTCGAGAGCCTCGGCTTCCCGACAGGCGCCGATGTCATCGGCAAGCCCTCGATAGTCTTCGATATCCGTCAGTTCGTGCCCCTGCTCCAATCGTTCCCGGGAACACATAACTTCAAGCTGACGGTTACCGACAGCGAAAATAATACATTAAGCAAAACCCTCACATTCAACTCGTAAAAAATGAAAGCAACAATAAAATCGCTGACGTTCGGCATCCTCGCCGCGGCAGCTCTGAGCGGCTGTAACGACTATTCGGCGCTCGACAACACGGGTGAGGGCTTGCTCAAGGTCAACGCCAGCATCAATACCGACGTCGAGGTGAAATCGCGCGCGACTCTCGCCGACGAGCTCTCGGCAAGCACAATGCTCTGGATCTCAAACAGCAAGGGTCTCGTACGCCGCTACGAAGGCCTCGACAACGTTCCCGCCGGAGGTATTCCCCTCTATTCAGGCAGTTATGTAGCCGAGGCATGGGCCGGCGACTCTGTGCCCGCTTCGTTCGACGACCGCTGGTTCAAGGGCCGCGAGCCGTTCGATATCAGAGCCGGTCAGACGACCAATGTCAACATCGTATGCAAAATCGCCAATACGGTCGTCTCTGTCAGCTATGACGAGAACATCGACGAGATGCTCAGCGACTACACCATGACCGTCGGCCACAAGGGCGGCAGCCTGACTTTTGACGGCCGCGACACCCGAAAGGGTTACTATATGATGTCGTCGAAGTCGAAAGACCTCACCTGGAAACTCGAAGGCAAGCTCTCGACCGGCGACAGCTATACCCTCAGCGGTGAAATCACAGCAGCCAAGCCTGCAACTGAGTATAAGCTTCATGTGAAATACAATCAGAACGCAGTCGAAATCGGCGGCGCATGGTTCGAGATTGAAATTGACGAGACCGAGGTCGAAGTCAGCGACAATGTCGTCATCACCGCGGCTCCCGAAATCACGGGCTATAACTTCGACATCGCGAGACCCGTTTCGGCCGAGGCCGGGGCTGTCGGTCGCCGCTCTGTCATAGTCAAAGGCCTGGGCGAGCTTAAAAGCGTCATTCTCGACAACGACCGCTTTGCCGAACTCCTTTCGATTTCGGGTAACGACTTCGACGTGATGAACATGACGGCCGAAGTCGCTCAGAACGTCAACGCCGCCGGCATCAACTGGACCTACAGCTATGATGCTGTGGAAGACAACTCACTGCTGAAAATCAACTTCGAAGAGGCATTCACCAACTCGCTCGCCAACGGCGAATATGTTATCAACATCGCCGCCACTGATGCCAAAGGCAAGGTTTCGCACGCCGCTTTGACGCTGTCGATCGGCGCCGACCCGCTGCGTGTCGATGACGCTACCGTATCGAACTGCTGGACAAAGTCGGCAACTTTGAGCGCCACGATTCTTGCCGGTGGTGAAAACTACGGTTTCAACTACCGCAAAGCCGGCGAAAGCGACTGGCAGACAGCGCCTGTCGAGGTCGAAGGCAACAAGCTCGTGGCTCATCTGAGCAATCTCGACGCCGCCACAGAGTATCAGTATACTTTCTTCTGCGACGGTTTTGACGAAGCCGAAGTTAAGAGCTTTACGACAGGCACCATACTTTCGATACCCAATACCGGCTTTGAAACATACCAGCAGATAGCAAGTACTAAAGCGAATGGAAAGACCGTCTGGGACTTCAACGATGGCGCCCTCTACTGGGACTGCGGAAACCATGGTTCGACCACTATGCAGGGCAAGCAGGTGACAGAGCCTGACACTGACGTCAAACACTCGGGCAATGCGTCCGTGAGACTTAAGTCTGACTTTGTAGGCATAGGTACGCTCGGCAAGTTTGCCGCCGGCAATATCTTCGTTGGCGAATACCTCAAGACTGACGGCACCGACGGTATCCTCGGCTGGGGTCGCCCGTTCGCAGCCCGCCCGACCGCTCTCAAAGGCTATGCCAAATACAAACCGGCAGCCGTTCAGAGCAAAGAGGCCACAACGGCCAAGAATGAAGGCCTTGCTGTCAAAGAAGGCGATATGGATCAAGGTATAATCTACATCGCTCTCCTTGATAATTCGCAGACGGCATGGGAGAACGGCATCAGCTATCCTGTCGTCATCAAGACCAAGAAGGCCCAGCGTCACCTCTTCAAGAACACCGACCCCAACGTAATCGCCTACGGCCGTGTCGTGTTTGACAAGGAGGACGCCGACTTCCAGCCGTTTGAGATTCAGCTCGAATACTACCGCACCGATGTGATACCGAGCAACATCATGATTACCTGCTCGGCAAGTATCAACGGCGACTACTTCGTCGGCGGCCGCGGAGCTACACTGTGGCTCGACGACCTTGAACTCGTCTACGACAAGTAATTACAGCCGATAAGCGGCAATTTTATAGTGCGACTCAGCGGGCAAGTGTTGTCCGCTGAGTCTTTTTTATACGGCGACAGACGCCGATATTCGCGAAATCTGCTTATCTTTGCATAAAAATTAACGCGCATAACTGATGTTTAGAATAAAACGGCTTTATACGTTCATGTTACAGTGCTTTCTGCCGCTGTTTTTCATGACGTTTTTCATTTGCCTTTTTATAGTGCTGATGCAGTTCCTCTGGCGTTTTGTCGACGACCTCGTCGGCAAAGGCCTCACCGTCTCTGTCATCGGCGAGCTATTCTTTTATGCCGCGCTGACAATGGTGCCGACAGCACTTCCGCTTGCCGTTCTTCTGGCCTCGCTGATGACTTTCGGCAATCTCGGTGAGAAATTCGAGCTGACAGCCCTGAAGGCCTCCGGCATCTCGCTTTTCAAGATTATGAAGCCCCTGATTGTGCTGATGATATTCATATCCGTCGGTGCCTTTTTCTTCCAGAACCAGGTGTTGCCTGTGGCGCAGGCCAAGATGTGGACCCTGCTTTTCTCCGTGCGTCAGAAGTCGCCCGAGGTCGAGATTCCCGAACGCTCGTTCTACGACCAGATTCCCAACATGAACCTCTACGTCGACCATAAGAATCCCGAGACCGGCATGCTCTACGAGATGATTATCTACGACGTGACGCGCGGCCTCGACAACTCGCGCGTAATCCTGGCCGACTCGGGCAAGCTGAGCTTCACCGAAGACAAGACCCGCCTCTTTCTCCACCTCTACAACGGCGAGATGTTCGAGAATCTGCGCGACAACAGCCTCGGCGTGGCCGCTCAGGGTTACCTGCCGTTCAGGCGCGAGAACTTCAGCGACAAGCAGATATATTTTGCCTTCGACGCCAACTTCAACCGCATGGACGAGAGCGGCATGCGCAACCAGTATGTCGGCAAGAACATAGCCCAGCTCAGCCACTCGATTGACTCGATCGGCCGTGACGTCGACTCGATCGGCGACTCATATACCTTTGAAATAAAGGCGCGTCCTTATGTCGGGCTGCTGTCATACCGCAGCGTCGTCGTCAACGGCGAGGTGCAGCGTGTACCACGCGAGAATGTCGCGATGGAAAAGCCGCTCGACATCGACTCGCTCTTCAACGCGCCCTCACCGAGCTACGCCAAGACCTATCTCACTCAGGCGCTTGCACAGGCTAAACGTCAGCGACAGGAATATGAATACCGCAGCGTCGTGATGGGCGAGCAGACCAAGAACCTGCGCCGCCACGGCATTGAGCTTCAGAAGAAATTCACACTATCGTTTGCCTGCATCATCTTCTTCTTTATCGGCGCGCCGCTTGGCGCCATCATCAAGAAGGGCGGCCTCGGCACACCGCTTGTCATATCGGTGATACTCTTCATCATCTACTACATCATCGACAACACGGGCTACAAGATGGCCCGCGACGGCAAGCTCGAGGTCTGGCAGGGCATATGGCTAAGTTCGGCGGTGCTGTTGCCGCTTGGCGTGTTCTTTACCTACAAGGCCGTCGGCGACTCGGCCGTATTCAATATCGACGCCTACCGCAATTTCTTCAACCGTCTGCGCGGACGCCAGCCGCAACGCACACTTGAGGTCAAGGAGGTAATCATGGAAGAGGTCGACCCCGTTGTCGCTCTTGAGATGCTTGCGTCGTTCGACGCTGCCTGCCGCGAGGCCGATGCCCGGGTCAAGGCCACGCCGGCGATACTGCGGCCGTTCAGGCACAGCCCCTGCGCCGACCTCAAGCCCGCGCTTAATAATCTCGTCGACTACCTGTCGAACTCTCGGGACGTCGCCGTTGTTAATTACCTGAACAAATATCCCTTTAATATAACAGCGCGTAATATCGGCGGCGTAATAAAGACGACCGACCGCCTTGCCGCCCGCATCGAAGGCCGCAAGATCGAAGCCGACTGACGCGCATAGACTATAAAGCATTTATGGAACAGAAAATAAAGCTTGACAGCATCGAGGATGCAATCAAAGATTTCGCCGAAGGCAAGATGGTGATTGTCGTTGACGACGCCGACCGCGAAAACGAGGGCGACCTTATCGTCGCCGCCGAGAAAATCACGCCCGAGCAGGTCAATTTCATGCTCAAGAATGCCCGCGGCGTGCTCTGTGTGCCTTTGACGATTTCGCGCTGCGCCGCGCTCGAGCTGCCGCATCAGGTCGAGAAAAATACCTCGATGCTCGGCACGCCCTTCACCATCACCGTCGACAAACTCGAGGGCTGCAGCACCGGTGTCAGCATCGAAGACCGCTGTGCTACAATCCGCGCCCTTGCCGACCCGACGTCGACGCCCGACACCTTCGGCCGTCCCGGTCATATCAACCCCCTCTACGCTCAGGATCAGGGCGTTCTCAAACGTGCCGGCCACACCGAGGCCGCCGTCGACCTCGCCCGTCTCGCAGGTCTGCAGCCCGTAGCCGCGCTGATGGAAATCATGAGCGACGACGGCACTATGGCCCGCCTCCCCGAGCTGCGCCGTCGTGCCGACGAATGGGGCCTCAAACTCGTTGCTATAAAAGATCTCATCGCCTACCGTCTTGAAAAAGAACAACTTGTCGAGAAAGGCGTCGAAGTCGACATGCCGACCGAATACGGCCACTTCCGCCTGATACCCTTCCGTCAGAAAAATAACGGACTCGAGCACATCGCCATCATCAAGGGCGACGTCGCCGACGGCGAGCCTGTGCTCGTGCGCGTACACTCGTCGTGCGCAACGGGCGACATCTTCGGCTCGCTGCGCTGCGACTGCGGCGAACAGCTCCACGAAGCCATGAAGATGATCGAGCGAGAGGGCAGGGGAGCAGTCGTTTACCTCAACCAGGAAGGCCGCGGCATCGGACTCATGGAGAAAATCAAAGCCTATAAGCTTCAGGAAGAAGGACTTGACACCGTAGAAGCAAATATTCACCTCGGTCACCAGGCCGACGAGCGCGACTATGGCGTCGGAGCACAGATACTCAACCTTCTCGGCATCAAAAAGATGCGACTGATGACCAACAACCCCGTCAAGCGCATCGGCCTCGAAGGCTACGGCCTCGAAGTCGTCGAGAACATCCCCATCGAAGTCGCCCCCAACGACTACAACAAGTTCTACATGCACACCAAAAAAGCCCGCATGGGCCACACCCTCCACAACGTCGATTAAAAGTAGAAATCGTATAATTGGTAAATGAAAAGGGTTGACTCCGGCAAATGAGTCAACCCTTTTTATTGATTCACAACGTTTTTATGGCCGTGATTGTATAAACAGCAACGCCCCGGCTGTGGTGGTCGGGGCGTTGGGGTTGTTGGTGGTTCGGGCGGTTATTTGCCGGATTTGGATTTGAGGTTGATGGTGTTGTCGGGTTCGAGGCCGCGGTTGCGGAGGAGTGCGTCGACGGAGGGCTCGGCGCCACGGAAGTTGACGTAGAGGGTCATGGGGTCTTCTGAACCGCCTTTCTCAAGGACGTTTTCTTTGAAGGCTTTGGCGGTGGCGGGGTCGAAGATGCCTTTTTCTTTGAAGAGTTCGAAGCCGTCGGCATCAAGTACTTCTGCCCAAAGGTAGGTGTAGTAGCCTGATGCATAGCCGTCGCTGCCAAAGATGTGCTTGAAGTAGGTCGAGCGATAACGGAAGGTCAGTTCTGCGGGCATACCGAGGTCTTCGGCGACCTTTTTCTCGAAGGCTGCGATGTCGGTGTCGCCTTCGGGGCTGAGCTTGCCGTACTGGAGGTCAAGGAGTGCTGCGCCGGCGAGTTCGGCTGTCATGAAGCCTTGGTTGTGGGTTGATGCGGTCTGAAGTTTGGCGATGAGTTCGTCGGGGATGACTTCGCCGGTCTGGTAGTGCTTGGCATAGGTCTTGAGAAGCTCGGGTTCGAGGGCCCAGTGTTCGTGGATCTGCGAGGGGAGTTCGACGAAGTCGCGGTCGACGTTTGTGCCTGACTGTCCTTTGTAGCGTGCGCGGCTGAGCATGCCGTGGAGGCCGTGGCCGAATTCGTGGAACATAGTCTCGACTTCGTCAAGTGTGAGTAGCGAGGGTGTGTCGGCTGTGGGTTTGGTGAAGTTGCCGACGTTGAAGATGACGGGGCGCGATGCTGTGCCGTCGTCGTTGATCCATGAGCCTTTGAATTCGCTCATCCAGGCGCCCTGACGTTTTGATGCGCGGGGGAAGTAGTCGGTCATGAAGACGGCGACGTGTTCGCCTGTCTTAGCGTCGGTGACGTCGTAGACGGTCACTTCGTCGTAGTATTTGGGAGCATCGGGCATTTCGGTGAATTTCACGCCGTAGAGACGCTCGGCCATGGTGAAGATGCCGTTGCGGACAGAGTCGAGGGCGAAGTATTCACGGACTTTCGATTCGTCGAGGTCGTATTTCTTCTGACGCACTTTCTCGGCGTAGTAGTAATAGTCCCAGGGGGCAATCTTGAAGCCGCCGTTCTGTTCGTCGATGATGGCCTGCATCTCGGCTACTTCTTCTTTGACTTTCTTGACAGCGGGTGTCCAGATCTGCATGAGGAGGCTCTCGGCGTTGTCGACGGTCTTGGCCATGACGTTGTCGGTCAT
>CALZQD010000033.1 GCA_945828175.1 uncultured Bacteroidales bacterium
CCGAGCCCTTTTGGCGCTTCCCCGACGGCCTCGACCTCGAGCAATACGACCTCGCCATGCACCCCCAGGCCACCATGGTCAGCGACTCGGCCACATACTTCAGCCGCAAGCGACTCTGGCGCCTCGACGGCAATGTCGTCATGGTCAACACAATGCGCGACAGCTTTCTCACCCATCAGCTCTTCTGGGACCAGACGCGCCGCCTCGTCTACAGCGACTCGTTTATCCACATCGTCCGCTCCGACCGCATCATCGAAGGCTATGGCTTCGAGTCGAACGAAAACATGACCGCCTACACCATCAAGAACCCGACCGGCATCATCCCCGTCGAGCGCCGCGACAACAGCGACACAGACGTCGACAGCGCTGCCATAGGCCGCCGCCGCTCGCCCGAAGAGATAGCCGCCCGTCAGGCCGCCCTCGATTCGGCCAAAGCAGCCAAATCGACCAAAAACGTGCGCACCGGTGACACCGGTGGCGCCAAATCGATAAAAACAATACAACCCGCACAATAATGGATTTCACCGTCTGGATAGTAATCACCGTCGTCTCACTCTTCTTCTCGGCCCTCTTCTCAGGCACCGAGATGGCCTACGTCACCGCCGACCGTGTCCGCGTCGAAATCGACATCAAGCGCGGCGGCCTGATCTCGCGCATCATCAAGCGCTTCTACGCCAACGCCGAGTTCTTCATCTCGTCGATTCTCGTCGGCAACAACGTTATGCTCGTCATCTACGGCATGGGCGCCGCCGCCCTCCTCGACGCACCCATCTCGCGCCTCACCGATAACGAAGCCGTCATCCTTCTCGCCCAGACACTTATCTCTACCGCCGTCATCCTCCTCGCCGGCGAATTCATCCCCAAGACCATCTTCAAGATCAACCCCAACAGCTCGCTGAAGATCATCGCCATACCCGTCTACCTCTTCTACCTCCTGCTCTACCCCCTCTCGCTCCTCGCCAGCGCCCTCTCGAAAGGCCTCATGCGCCTTGTCGGAGCCAAAGGCAGCGACAAACACCTCAGCCTCATATCGCTCGGCGACCTCAACGACTACCTCGAAGAAACCATCGACACCATGGAAGAAAAACAGACCCGCGTCGAAAACGAAGTCAAAATCTTCCAGAACGCCCTCGACTTCTCGTCGACCCATCTGCGCGACTGCATGATACCGCGCAACGAAATCATCGCCGTCGACTTCGAGTCAGCCACCCGCGAATCGCTCTGCGAACTCTTCATGAGCACCGGACGCTCCAAGATACTCGTCTACCGCGACGACATCGACAACATCGTCGGCTACGTCCACGTCCGCGAACTCTTTGACACCGCCTCCGACTGGCGTCAGCACCTCATGCCCGTCCTCTATGGCCCCGAGAACCTCCTCGCCAACAAGATGATGCGCCGGCTCCTGCAACAGAAACGCTCGATTGCCATCGTCATCGACGAATTCGGCGGCACCGCCGGACTCGTCACCCTCGAAGACCTCGTCGAAGAAATCTTCGGCGACATCCAGGACGAACACGACAACACCAAACTCACCAGCCGCAACGTCGCCCCCGGCGTCTACGAATTCTCAGGCCGCTGCGAGATAGCCGAAATCAACGAACACTACAACCTCGACATCCCCGAAGACGAAAGCTACCAGACCCTTGCCGGCTACATCCTCGAGTCGACCGGATCCATCCCCGAAGCCGGCGAAAGCGTCGTCATCGACGACCGCCGCTTCGACATCATCAAAAAATCCGCCACCCGCCTCGAACTCATCCGCCTCACCCTCCCCACCACCCCCGCAGAGGAAGAGTAAAGCTGATTTGCCTGTATTAAAATTATTTATTATCTTTGTGATAGTATATTAGTAGTATTATGCCTGAAAATATTATTAATAATAATATATTATGATTATTAGACCACTTTGTTTTGGACAATGCAAACGATATTGCCCGACAAGTTGCGGATAATTATCGCAAGCGGCGTGTGGAGATGAATATCAGCCGTAGGGAAATCGCCGAAAAAGCCGGCGTACCATTGCCTACCGTGGCAAGATTCGAGCAGAAAGGACTTATTTCTTTCGAAACTCTCGTCAAGTTGGCCATAGCTTTGGGATATGCTTCGGATGTCCGTAATCTTTTCAGCACACCCCATTTTAATACTATAGAAGAACTTGATATGATTCGTCGTAAAAGCGGTGACAAAAGAGCTTATCCTAAAGGCAAGAAAATATGAAAAAGATAGAAAAACTCGATGTGATGTTTCGCGGACAAAAAGTTGGTACGTTGTCGCTTACGCCGGATAATCGCCTGAATGTCTTTGCTTACGATAAATCGTGGATTGACAACGGTTTCAGCATATCTCCGCTCGAACTTCCATTGAAACCCGGCGTTCTCATTGCCAAACCAAAGCCCTTTTATGGCAATTTTGGCATCTTCGAGGACAGCTTACCCGATGGATACGGCCGTTATCTACTTCACAAAGCTTTGCTGCGCAAAGGAATCAACGATTCTGATTTGTCGTCCTTAGACCGTCTTGCTATTGTCGGCAACAATGGCATGGGAGCACTATCTTATTCTCCCGCCATCAAACTAAGTGAAGAAGAATCCATAACCGATTTCGACAGACTGCAGCAGATTGCTTTGGAGGTCTTAAAGGAACAACAGGACGGCGCTGCCGGGCTTCTGCTTTATAATAGCGGAAACAGCGGCGGCGCTAGACCTAAAGCTGTGTTCTCTGACGCCGACGGGCATTGGCTTATCAAGTTCAGACATACCTATGATCCGACAGATATTGGCCTACAAGAGTTCCGTTATAACGAAATCGCGCGAAAATGCGAAATTAATGTGCCCGACTACCGCCTTGTAAATGGACGCTATTTCGCCTCGCGAAGATTTGATATAGACCAAGACGGCAAACGGCTTCATACAGCAACGGCCGGGGCTCTGCTGTGTATATCGCTTCGCGAGCCGTTCATGGATTATTCTAATCTCCTTGCACTCACCGGCTACATCACCCAAAGCCGGGAGGATGTAGTTCAGATGTATCGGCGGATGCTCTTTAATTATCTTACCGACAATAAGGATGACCACTGTAAAAATTTCAGTTTCTATGTGGTCAAAAACGCCGATACCGATATATGGCAATGGCGTCTTGCCCCGGCTTACGACCTCACACTCTGCACTCAAGGATATAACGGCGAACATGCAACATCAGTCAACGGCACAGGCCAACCCCGAATAGCCGATTTCATTGCCGTAGGTACAAAAATCAAACTGTCAGAAACCCTTTGCCGACAGATAATTGGCGAAGTCCGCATAGGCTGTAAGGAGCTAACCCGCTATGAAATTAAATAACAACATTAAACGCCTTTCACAAACAAAGGTCGTGCTATTACTGAAGGCCATTTCTTGTTGAATCTTAAATCAATAATGAAATTATAACGAATAGTCGGAATATTTTTGTAATTTCGCAAAACTACTATGCGCTCACGCTGACGAAGACCATTGATGTAAATTGTTAAATTTTAACCATATACAAACTTTCTTGTAGCAGCATAGTGGGTCGGTCGACCGTCAGCATTACTTGGAAGTTTCATGCCTTGCCTTTTGCCATGGTACCTAAATTTGAATACTTTATTCTTCCCTATCTTAAGCTTTTAAGCGACGGAAAGCCCCATACACTTAAAGAACTAACAGAGTATATAGCAGATGCTCTCAATCTTTCTCAAGAAGACAGAGAAGAAAGGACTAAAAAAGGCAGTTTCACAAAGCTATACGACAGGACTCAATGGAGCGGTACATATCTGCGAAAAGCTATGCTCACGGAGGCAATCGGCAAGGGCAAATATGTCATCACTAAACGAGGGCTTGAGCTCCTTGAGGCCAATCCCACTTATATCGACAGAGCATTACTCACACAATACCCTGAGTTCGTTAAATTTACCCAAAAGAAGAACACAAAGGAAGATAGTGAAGGCTCGTCAGCGACGGATAATAGTGAGACCACTCCTTTTGAATTAATGGAGTCTTCTTATAAGGAACTTCGTGATGAACTCGTCAATCGTCTTCTTACCGAAATCAAGACTCAATCACCCCAGTTCTTCGAGCACCTTGTCATCAAACTTCTCGTTGCCATGGGATATGGCGGCAGCTTTGAGGATGCTGCCAACGTGACTAAATATAGCCATGACGAAGGGATTGACGGAGTCATTAAAGAGGATAAATTAGGCTTAGACAATATTTATATACAAGCCAAACGTTATGACACGGGGAATGTAGGCAGAAAAGAAATTCAAAGTTTTGTAGGCGCTCTTTCGGGAAAAGGCGCATCCAAAGGAATTTTTATCACCACATCAAATTTCACAAAGGAGGCGAGCTCCTACAAACCGGCTTCAAATATAAAGATCGTCTTGATTGACGGCAATCAACTCGCTAATTATATGATTGACTACAATATCGGCGTTTACACCCGTCAGACATTTGAAATTAAAGACATCGACAGTGATTTTTTCACTGAAAATGGCCTCTAAATAACCTGATTAATTTGCTTTCTCCATCGTATTTAGTCTCATCCCAGCGCTTTGAGGCCGAGGATGGAGAGGATGAGGGTTGTGATGAAGAGGAGGCGCCAGAAGGTGGCAGGTTCGTGGAAGAAGATGATGCCGACGATGACGGCGCCGGGCAGCGTGCTGTCTGTGACGACGCGCAGGCGGCCGTTTGTCTGAGCCCAGAAATCGAGCCCTGCGCCCGCGATATGCTCCCATCTGAAGCCGTCGTATGGCTTGCGGTCGGGCTGATATGTGCCGCGGGTGCATGCCACGAACAGCGAGCAAGCGGCAGCAGCTAAACAGAGTCTTGAAATGCGTTTGATATGCTATCTTACTGAGCCGTCGGGGGCGTTTATGAATGTGAGGCTGCCTGTGGCGCGGGTAACCGCGGTATAAAGCCAGCGGTAGAAGTCGATGCCCATGGCCTCGGGCGGGATATAGCTCAGGTCGACGAAGATATTGGCCCACTGGCCGCCCTGGGCTTTGTGGCAGGTCGCGGCGTAGGCATATTTGACCTGAAGAGCGTTCCAGTAGGGATTGTCGCGCAGCTGTCTGACACGGGTATCGTAGGGCATGTCGGCGGGGAAGGTGTCGGGGTCGTCGATCATGGCGTAATAGAGTTTCTCGATGTCTTCGCGCTGCAGGCCGGCGGTCTCGGAGAAGAGCGTCGCGAGCATGATTTTGGCGTCGAAGGCAAGCTCGCGGTCGGGCATCGACAGGCTGACGTCGACAAAGCGATAGCCATAGCGGTTCTCAAGCCCATAGACGCGCTCTACGCGCACGACGTCGCCGTTGGCGATAAAATCCATACCTTTGACCTTCCGCGACCAGAAATAGTTGTTTTTTGCGACGATGAGGAGGTCGCCTCGCATGAGCTCGTCTTCGACATAGAGCACATTGTTGCGAATCGCCAGATTGTAGTCGCGGGCCATGCGGTTGCTGCGGGTGATGATGAGGGTCTGGTCGACGCCGTCGCGACTGTAGGCTGTCTCGAGGCGCTCGCTGAGTTCCTCGCCGCTGACAACGCTGACGTCGTCGAAGTCTTTGACGAAAAGCAGCGGCTCGGGCAGCTCGGGCGCGAGCATGGCACGCCGCAGCCAGGTGGCGTTGTAGAGTATTCCCGACTGACGGTGCTGTCGGGCGGTCTCGGTCATCGTGGCGCGGGTAACTTTGAGTCCGGCGCGGCGCAGACGGTCGGGGTCCATCGCGGGCGACGTTTCAGAGCCTACGGGCGGCAGCTGGGCCGTGTCGCCGATGAGGACGAGGCGGCAGCCCTGGCCGGCGTAGACATACTGCAGGAGGTCTTCGAGCAGGTTTGAGCCGCGCTCGTCGTCGCCGCCGATCATCGAGGCCTCGTCGACAATGAAGAGCGTGTCGGTCTCGTTGTTGTCGCGTGGAGCGGGAGCGCCGCTGAAGTCGGCGCCGGGGATATGGCGGTAGATTTTGCGATGAATCGTGTAGGCCGGCTTGCCGGCATAGCCCGAAAATACTTTGGCCGCGCGGCCTGTCGGAGCGAGGAGCTGCGACTTCATGCCGGCCGAGGTCATGGCCTTGACCAAAGCACCGGTGAGCGACGATTTGCCCGTGCCGGCATAGCCGTTGAGCACGAAGACGCGGTCGGCGCACGACGGGTCGCAGCAGAAACGCGCGAGCGCGACGATGACTGCCTCCTGCTGCCGATTAGGGACATAAGGAAGCTCGAGCATCACTCGGGCGGCAAACTGCAGGTGGTCGGTCATCTGGCATTAATGACAGAACTCCCTCGGCGGCACGTCGTCGGCTGCGTCGGGAGTTCTGCGATATTGTGGGTTATTACTTTATCTTCTGACTATCAACCTTTGAGGCTCCACTCCCAGCCGTCTTTGGTGTCTTTGACATCGAAACCTATTTCGGCCAGACGGTTGCGAATAAGGTCGGAGGTCGCCCAGTCTTTGTTACGTTTGGCCTCGGAGCGAATCGACAGCAGTAGGTCGACGGCATCCTCGAAGGGCTTGAGAGCCGTGGCGCCGGCGGCGTCGCTGCCGGTGATGTCGGGCACGATGCCGAGGATTTCGACAAGGAAGGTGTCGAAAAGCTTCTGCAGGGCCTTGATGTCGGCCTCGGTTGCCTTGGCGTGGCCGTCGTTGATCTGGTTGACGATGCGGCAGGCCTCGAAGAGCGCTGCGATGACCATCGGGGTGTTGAGGTCGTCGTCGAGAGCCTCATAGCACTGGCGCTCGATGGCGGCGACGTCGACATCCGACGTGTCTGAGGGCTTGAGGTCTTTAACGCGGCGATAGCCTTCGAGCATGCGCTTGAGAGCCTTCTCGGCCGCCTGCAGAGCCTCGTTGCTGAAATCGAGGGTACCGCGGTAATGGGCCTGGAGGATGAAGAACCTTATCGTCATCGGCGAATAGGCCTGCGTCAGCAGCGGATGGCTGCCGGTGAAGAACTCGTCGAGCGTGATGAAGTTGCCCAGTGATTTGCCCATCTTCTTGCCGTTGATGGTGATGAGGTTGTTGTGCATCCAGTAGTGAACGCTGTCGCAGCCGTTGTGGGACACAGACTGAGCAATCTCGCAGTCGTGGTGGGGGAACTTGAGGTCCATGCCGCCGCCGTGGATGTCGAACTTCGAGCCGAGATATTTCTCGCTCATCGTCGAGCATTCGAGATGCCAGCCGGGGAAACCTTCGCTCCAGGGCGAGGGCCAGTGCATGATATGCTCGGGCGCTGCCTTCTTCCAGAGGGCGAAGTCGGCGGGGTTGTGTTTCTCGCTCTGGCCGTCGAGCTCGCGCGTCGTAGCCAGGAGCTCGTCGATGTTGCGGCCCGAGAGACGGCCGTAGCCGAAGTCGCGGTTAAACTTGGGGACATCGAAGTAGACCGACCCGTCGCTGACATAGGCATAGCCGCTGTCGATAATCTTCTTGATATACTCGATCTGCTCGATGATGTGGCCCGAAGCGTGGGGCTCGATTGAGGGCGGGAGCACGTTGAGCGCATCCATCGCCTTGTGGTAGCGGTTGAGATAGAACTGCACCACTTCCATCGGCTCGAGCTGCTCGAGGCGCGCCTTCTTGGCAATCTTGTCCTCGCCGTCGTCGGCGTCATGCTCGAGATGGCCTACGTCGGTAATGTTGCGCACATATCTCACCTTGTATCCCAGATGGGTGAGATAGCGGTAGACGATGTCGAATGTTATCGCCGGACGGGTGTGACCCAGGTGGGCGTCGCCGTAGACCGTCGGGCCGCAGACATACATGCCGACGATGTCGGGATGCAGGGGCTTGAAAAGCTCTTTCGTGCGGCTCAGTGTGTTGTATATCGTCAGATTATTATCTTTCATAATCAGCGGTTTGTCAAGAGATATTGTCTTTCTTTATCAGGCCATGAAGGGGTTGGGGATGTCGCCGCCGTTGTTGCCGGGGTTGTTCTTCGGGGTCTTGTGCTTGATTTCGCCGAAGGTGGCCTCGTATTTGGCGAGGTTGTCGCGGAGGGCGAAGAGCACGTTCTTAGCGTTTTCAGGCGTCATGATGATGCGGCTCTGCACCTTTGCCTGGGGCATATTGGGAGCCACGGCGACGAAGTCGATGAAGAATTCGTTGGCCGAGTGGGCGATTACGGCGAAGTTTGAGTAGTGGCCGGCTGCAACCTCGGGGGTGAGCTCGACCTTGAGTTCGGTTTTCTTTGCGTTATCCATGATTATGTTTTGTTTTTTATTTATGAAAGCCAGCGCCTCTGCTTATTCAGTGGGGACGATGGGCATATTGTTCTTGTAGAAGACGAGAGAGGTCATGCCGTGTGAATCGGGATAATATACCCTGACGGCAGTACATGTCTGAAGATTCCAGACCTTCGATATGTCATATGAACCGTAGACGACATGTCGGCGTCCGTCGACACCGTCGGTCTTGAAGATGACGTGATACTCGGGACACTCGTCATTGATGGTCTTCGTGTCGAGGACGAGCTCGAATGTGCGCGGACGCTGCTCGACGTCGATGTTGGCCCAGAGGTTGATGTAATTATCGGTGCGCCAGAGGCCGCCCATGGCGAAGGGGTCGGTAAACCATTCGTCGAACTCGGCCGAAGTACCCTCTTTGAGGGTCGTGTTGACAGCCTGTACCGAGTAAAGCTCCATCGGGCCGCTCGTATAGGCGAGGCCCGATTCGGGCACATACTGTATGAGGACGCGGGTGTTGGGCTTGAACATGTTCTCGTTGATTTTGCGTGTGCTCGTGAGAGTCACCAGGGGCGAGTCGCCGTCTTTGCGGAGGGTGAACACCGAGCCGGCGTCTGACGAAGAGACATAGGTGGCGATGTCGGCCATCATGTCTTCAGGATAGTAGTCGTTCTTGGGTTTGTCACTGCATGATGCCAGGATAGCGACAAACAGCGCGGGGAGAATGAAACTGATGATTTTTTTCATAATCGGTTACTGGAATATAAATTCTTGTTGTTATTGGTTTATAGTAATTGTAGATCTCTTATTGTCAGTGACTTTGTTTATCCGGCCGTCGACAAGGCTGACGATATGGTCGCTGTCGGCGGCAAGGTTCTCGTCGTGTGTGACGATGACGAATGTTGCGCCGAGCTCGTCGCGCAGGTCGAAGAAGAGGCGGTGGAGCTCGCTGCGGTTCTTCGAGTCGAGGCTTCCCGAGGGCTCGTCGGCGAGGACTACGGCAGGCCTGTTGACCAGGGCGCGGGCCACGGCTGCACGCTGACATTCGCCGCCGGAGAGTTCGGCCGGACGGTGGCCGGCGCGCGATTCGAGGCCGAGATGCCTGATGAGGACGCGGGCGCGCTCGAAAGCGTCGCTGCGGCTCGCGCCGGCGATGAGAGCCGGCAGGGCGACATTCTCCTCGAGCGTAAACTCGGGCAGAAGGCGGTGAAACTGGAAGACGAAGCCGATGCTCTCGTTGCGGAAACGCGACAGACGGGTGTCTTTCATTGCAAAGACGTCCTCGCCGTCGTAGTAGACCTTGCCCTTGTCGGGAGCGCTGAGAGTGCCTATGATCTGGAGCAGCGTAGACTTGCCTGCACCGCTCGGACCGACGATGGTCGTCACGGCACGGCTCTTCACCTCGAGGCTCACACCTTTGAGCACCTCGAGACTGCCGAAGCTCTTGACTATGTCTGTGGCTTTGATCATTAACCGCTTTATGTCAGTTGTAAGTTAAGTCTGTCTGTAAGTCTGCAAAACGTTTCTAATACAAAGATAGCTAAAAATAGCCATCACGCCCTATAAAACAAATATTTTTAACAGCATATTAAAAACTTTTGTGATAAGTGTCTTATAGTTTGTCACAAAACTGTCTGTATTCGATGATGTTGCATCTATCGGCCTATCTCAATTTTCTCCCCGAGAAAATGAGGCTCGCGACCAAACCATATATCGAGCATCATTTTGTCACGAGCAAGCCATTCACGCAGCGTAAGCCTCGTGCGCACAAAACGTCCGGCTCTCAGTGGCGCCGCTACTGCAACAGCCTCAATTCCTTTGTCGCGGGCGATATACAAGGCTCTTGCATTGTGGTCAGACTGAGAAATAATTGTCAGAGACTCGCACCCAAAGACCTCTTTGGCTCTGACAACCGAATCGAAAGTTCTGAAACCGGCATAATCGAGTATAATTCTGTCTGCCGGTATACCAAGGCCGACCAGGGAATCGCGCATAGCTGTCGGTTCGTCATAGAGGCGTGTATGAT
>CALZQD010000034.1 GCA_945828175.1 uncultured Bacteroidales bacterium
ATAATAAATGTTAAATCAGAGGTTGCATAGTTTGAGGCGAGTTTTGTTTTGAGCCAAAGGAGCATAGCGAGCTATGTGACTGCGGCGAAAAGCGAAAATCGCCCAAAATATGTGACAGGGCAGCACATTTTTCTTCAAAATTTGTTATCAATTGAAGTTCAATGCGTTAAATCAAATTTTGGTACATCAGAATTTATTCCTATTCAAGGACGCCGGGTAGTAGAAAGGACAATTTCTTGGCTTGATAATTTCCGAAGATTAGCACGAATTATGAGCAATTTTTACACACTTCACAAATTATGGCAGAATTTGCGTGTATGATGCTTTTATTAAAGCATATTTAGCAAATCGCTTAAAATCATTTATTTATGCAAGGGGAAGATACCTTTGTACGGACATTCATTGGCATCTTCGTCCGTGCTTAACGGTTATGTGGCTCGCCACACGCCCTTATAAGCACGAACAAATCTGCTCAATGACTGCCCGCCTCTGATTTAACATTTATTATGGAACAGGCTCTAACTTAGTGGAGGTAAAACGTGTTGTATAATTACAAATTTTGAAAAATTTTATAACACACAAAACTCTTTTGATTATGAACACTGCTCCTCTTCAAGGAATTAAAGTCGTTGACTTCACGGCCGTTCAATCAGGTCCTTCTTGTACTCAGCTCCTCGCTTGGCTTGGTGCCGAAGTCATTAAAATAGAACGTCCCGGCACCGGCGACGCAACTCGTAAGGAACTGCAGTTTGACCCGAATGAGCCGAGCTATTATTTCCTTCAGCTGAACTCTGATAAGAAGTCTATCGCTCTCGACGCCGCCACACCCGACGGTAAAGAGATTCTGACAAAACTTATCCAGGGTGCTGATATCTTCATCGAAAACCTCCACCCGGGTGCCATGGATAAGCTTGGCTTCAGCTGGGAGGTCGTTCATAAACTCAACCCGCGCTGTATCTACGGCACGATCAAAGGTTTCCCCGTTTCGTCGAAGTATGCCAACCTCAAGGCTTACGAGCCTGTAGCTCAGGTTACAGCCGGCGCAGCCTCGACAACAGGCTGGTGGGAAGGCGACAACGCAGTGCCGACCCAGAGCGGTGCAGCCCTCGGCGACTCGAACACGGGTATGCATATGACAATCGGCCTGCTCGCCGCTCTTATGCAGCGCGAGAAGACGGGTGAAGGCACATATGTCTATCAGTCGATGCACAATGCTTGTCTTAACCTCTGCCGTATCAAGACTCGCGACCAGCTGACTCTCGACCGCATCGGTTATCTGACACAGTTCCCGCAGTATCCCAACGAGAAGTTCGGTGACTTCGTACCGCGTTCGGGCAACCAGGAAGGTTCGGGCGTTCTCGGCTGGACTTATAAGTGTAAAGGCTGGGAGACAGACCCCAACGCTTATGTTTACGTCATCCTTCAGCGTGGAGCCAAGGACTTCGAACTCGCCTGCAAGGTGCTCGGTTTTGAAGACTGGCTTACAAATCCCGACTTCAACACGGCCGACGCCCGCGACCGCCACAAACAAGAGATTTATGCCAGAATCCAGGCCTTCTGTATCGACAAGACCAAATATGAGGTCACCGATATCCTGTCGAAGGGCGGCGTGCCTGTAGCGCCGGTGCTCTCGACCAAGGAAATCATGGACGACCAGAGCCTCTACGACGGCAACACCCTCGTGAAGATCAACCAGGGCGGCAACATCGGTGAATTCGTCACCGTCGGCGTGCCTTTCACCATGTCGAACTATCAGCCTACCTACGGCCCTTGCCCGACTCTCGGCGGCAACACCGCAGAAGTGCTCTCATCGCTGGGCTACTCGGCAGAGCAGCAGGAAGCATTCAAGGCCAACGGCACAACCGCCCCGATGCCCAAAGCCGCGCCCTCGAAATAATCTAACATTCTCCCTTAGAACATAGACTTTAAAACACCGCCGGGCCTGAGACGCCTAAGCCGTCGAGCCCGGCGGTATTTAAATAACAAGACATTACATCACTAACATAAAACACACATCATGACGACCTCAACAAATCAATCACAGCCCGCTCAGGCTCCCTCATATCCCGCACAGGTCACCGGCATGGACATTCTCGCCCGTGCGCTCAAGATGGTCGGCGTCGACACAATGTATGGCCTCGTCGGCATCCCCGTGACCGAATTCGCCTATATCGCTCAGGGCAGCGGCATCAAATTCGTCAGCTTCAGACATGAACAGCAGGCCGGTATGGCAGCCGCAACCCACGGCTACCTTACGAAGAAACCGGGCGTGCTGCTGACAGTGTCGTCGCTCGGCTTCCTCAACGGCCTGACAGCGACGACCAACGCCACAGTCAACTGCTACCCGATGATTCAGATCAGCGGTTCGAGCGTGCGCGAGCCCATCGACCTCCAGCAAGGCACATACGAAGGCCTCGACCAGCTCGCCATCGCCAAGACTCTCGTCAAGGCGGCCTACCGCGTCAATAAGCCCGAAGACATACCGACGGCAGTTGTCCGCGCCTATCGCGCAGCCATCTCGGGCCGTCCAGGCGGCGTCTATCTCGACGTCACCACGCCCTGTCTCGGCGCAATCATGAACGCAGCCGACGCCGACAAGCTCTTCTATGAGCCCGTCGACCTCGAGCCCGCCATCGTCCCCTCGGCCGAATCTGTCAAACGCGCCGTCGAGCTCATCGCCTCGGCCAAGAAGCCGGCCTTCCTCATCGGTAAAGGCGCCGCATACGCCCGGGTCGAAGACAAGATCAAAGAGCTCGTCGACAAGACCGGCATACCCTACTACCCGATGTCGATGGCCAAAGGCGTTCTGCCCGACAACGGCCCCCTCTGCGCCATCTCATGCCGCTCGACCATTCTGGAGCAGGCCGACGTCGTCGTCCTCATCGGCGCACGCCTCAACTGGCTGCTCTCGCGCGGCAAAGGCAAATGGAGCCCCGACACCAAGTTTGTCCAGCTCGACATCGACCCCGAGGAAATCGACATCAACCGCCCGATAGCAGCGCCCGTCGTCGGCGACCTCGCCAGCTCGCTCGACGCCATTCTCGCCGCCCTGCCGCAATATAAGCTCAGCGTCGACCCGCAATGGGTACCGTCGCTTCAGGCAGAGGCGAAGGTCAAGAACGCCAAATTCGCCGAGCGACTGACAGCCGCCGCTCCCGTCCGGCCTATGAACCACTGGAGCGCCCTGTCGGCCATCAAGCCCGTCCTCGAATCGAACCCCGACGTCATCCTCGTCAACGAAGGCGCCAATACGCTCGACGACACCCGCAACGCTGTCGATATGTCGATGCCCCGCCACCGCATTGACTGCGCCACATGGGCCATCATGGGCATGGGCATGGGCTCGGCCGTCGGCGCAGCAGTCGCCACAGGCAAGAGCGTCGTAGCCGTCGAAGGCGACAGCGCATTCGGCTTCTCGGGTATGGACTTCTCGACAATCTGCCGCTTCAACCTGCCGGTAACCGTCGTCATCCTCAACAACGGCGGCATCTATAACGGCATAGGCGTCAACATGTCGGGCGACGGCGCCCCCGCCCCCACGACCCTCAACGTCAAGGCCCGCTACGACAAACTCGGCGATGCCTTCGGAGCCAAGACTTACTATGTGACTACCCCCGACGAGCTCTCGGCAGCCCTCAAGGAAGCAATCGCATCGAAACGTCCCGCCCTCATCTACGTACAGCTTGCCGCTGACGCAGGCAAAGAGTCGGGCCACATCGGCTACCTCAATCCTACACCGCTCGAACACATCACCGTCTGATCCCTCTACCCGGCTGAGCAATGCTCAGATAATGATTTCCCGGCCGCTGCCATCAAGCGGCGGCCGGTTTAAAGCAAAGTCGTAAAAATCAATTATTTATTTATGGAACATATAATTCTATATGCCATTGTCCCTATCATCGTCGTGATGCTTGCCGGTTATATATCGGGCAAAAAAGGGATTTTCACAAACGACAACGCCAAGGCTTTCAACAAGGTCGTGCTCGACTACGCATTGCCCGCAGCCCTGTTCGTCTCGATTGTCGACGCCGACCGCGCGATGCTGGTCAAAGACATCAAGCTGTCAATCATCTCGCTGGTCGTCATCATGGCCTGCTTCATGCTTGTCTACTACATTTATAAATACGGCTTCCGCAAGCAGGGCGTCACTCAGGCCGACGCAGCCATCATGGCCCTCGTCAACGGCTCGCCTACAATCGGCTTCCTCGGTTTTGCCGTGCTCGAGCCTATCTTCGGCACCAACGCCTATGTCGCTCTCGTCGTCGCCATCGTCGGCATCGTCGTAAACGCCGTCGGCATCCCGGTAGGCCTGTCGCTCCTCAATGCGGGCAACGAGGCCGCAGCAGCCAAGAACGGCGGCAAGAAGCCCAACCCGTGGAAACCCGTTATCCACGCGCTCGAACAGCCTGTGGCATGGGCTCCTATCATCGCCGTCATCTGGGTCGTCGCCGGTATACCCTGGCCGAAATGGGCAAGCCCCTCGTTTGACCTCATCAAGGGCGCTAACGCCTCTATGGCTGTCTTCGCCGCCGGTATCACCCTGTCGGCCGTCAAGGTCAACATCAACTGGCAGGCTATCCTCGGCGTCATCCTGAAACTTATCGTGATGCCCGGCGCACTCCTCGTCGTCGGCCTCCTCTGCAAGATGGATCCCTCGAACCTCGCCATGCTTGTCGTCGCCGGCGCTCTTCCCCCTGCCTTCTCAGGCATAATCATCGCCGACGAATACGACTCTTACGTCGCCACGAGTACCTCGTCACTGGCCATATCGGTCGTGCTCTTCGTGGTCTTCTGCCCGCTGTGGTTATGGATCACCCAGTTATGCGTCGGTCAGATTCCCGGCATCAACATCTGATAAAAGGCTCATACTGAATAAAAACGACGGGATGCGCGCAAAAACCCATCCAGTTTATTTGTGCCGACCGAAAAAAAACACTACCTTTGTCGCACCGATAAGCCCGGATGGCGGAATCGGTAGACGCGCCGGTCTCAAACACCGGTGGAGCAATCCATCCCGGTTCGATCCCGGGTCCGGGTACTCAAAATCCCCTTTAACTCGCCGAGTTTCAGGGGATTTTGATTTAGAATAAAGCACAAAAGAAGCACTCACGAAGCACTTTTCAAATTTGCACATATTAAGAGCAGTTATTATCTTTGCTGAATGAAAAAAACACTTACAATAGATTGTTTAATCAAAGAAGCACGAAAATTCTGCTCTATTTACTCCGGCGTCTTTAATCCCGAGATATTTGGTGTTACGGATGGTAAAGCCATCGGTACTTTTGTCGAACATCTATTTAAAGAATATCTTAATGTTCGATATGATTTAGCCATCGGAAACTCGGCGAACGGATTAGATTTGCCATCCGTCAATACAGATATTAAAGTTACTTCTATAGAACGGCCCCAATCAAGTTGTCCGTTCAAAGACAGCAAACAGAAAATATTTGGTTTGGGTTATAACTTGCTTGTATTTGTCTATGAAAAGTATGACGATTTAACCCAAAAGACAGGCAAACTCGATTTCGTTTCATGCACCTTTATTGACAAAAAACGAACGGCTGATTTTCAAACTACAACAGGCATTCAAAAGATAATTTCAAACCATGGGAATAAGGATGATATTTTTGCATTTTTAGTCGAACATAATATACCAAGTGACGAAGTATCACTTTACAAAATGGCCGAAGATATTTTAAACAATCCGCCAGAAACCGGTTATCTGACTATATCGAATGCCTTGCAATGGAGGCTTCATTATAGCCGCATTGTGACTTTGCCAGATAAAGTGGCCGGGATTGAACAAATTATTAAGCACACCAAATGAACAGTTTAATAAATCGGATTTGCAACATAAGCTTTACTCAAGCAAATTCCATTATTAAACAAATAAGTGGAATAATCGATTACTTCTCGTCAGAGGACGAGAAAACTGATTTTATTTCTATTCACGAAAGTAAAGCCAATATAGTATGTGACGATAAAGTTTCATATGGCGATTGGCAGACACCAATCGCTTTAGCTGAAACAATATGTGATAGGCATGTCGCAAAATACGGCCATCCCGATATCGTAATTGAGCCGACATGTGGGCTTGGAGCCTTCATTTTTTCGGCTCTGGCAAAATTTCCACATTTATCAGAATTATATGCATTAGAGATTAATCACCAGTATACCACTGAATTAAAGTACAACTTGCTATTAAATGCGTTAAGTAATCCATCTCAAAGTCATCCGGACATATATATATATAATGACGATTTCTTTAAATTCGATTTTTCAGATATAATTAAACGAGCTGAGAGAAAGAATTGGAATCTTGCGATTATCGGGAATCCACCATGGGTGACCAACAGTCGTCAGGGAACGAATAATTCACTAAATGTTCCTGTAAAAAAGAATAGCTATGGTTTGAAAGGAATAGATGCTATTACCGGCAAAAGCAATTTCGATATAAGCGAATATATAACCCGCAGCTTATTGGAACAATCGCAAGTCAATAAAGGCGGAATTTCATTTCTCCTTAAAAATTCGGTGATCCGCAATATTTTGGAAAAACAAAAATCCGCCCCTCTTCAAGTAGGAGAAATTGAGCAAAGCATCATCAACGCCTCAAATGAATTTAATGTATCTGTTGACGCTTCATGCTTTTCTGCCCAATTTAATTGCAAACCGTCTTTAGTATGTAGCGTCAAGAACTTTTACACGGATTCATACATAAATGAATACGGTTGGGTTAACGATGCTTTCGTATCGGACACCGCATTGTATAATGATTGCTCTAAATATGACAATCATTCGACATATGTTTGGCGCTCAGGGATTAAGCATGACTGCGCTCCTGTTCTGGAACTTACCCGTTCGGATGAAGGATATACCAATGGATTTGGCGAAAAAGTCATCATTGAAAACGATATGATATACCCGCTCATCAAAAGTTCTGATATAAGCAATTACAATCCAGGGCATTCCAGGAAGTATGTCATTGTCCCTCAACGTAGAATTGGAGAAGAAACTTCAGCATTGAAACATACTCACCCTTTAACCTATGCATATTTAATGAAACATGCCGCAGCATTCGCAAGCCGAAAAAGCAGCATATATAGAGGGAAAGATGCCTTCAGTATTTTTGGTATAGGCAATTATTCGTTTAAGCCTTATAAAATTGTTGTATCATCGCTATATAAGACTATTAACTTCTTATTAATTTCTCAAATCGAAGGGAAGCCGGTAATGGTTGACGACACTTGTTATCAGCTTGATTTTGATGATCTTGAGGAAGCGACAAATATATACGATGCCATCAATAGTAATGAGATTCAATCATTGATTAAATCATTGGTTTTCAGAGATGCAAAACGTGTCATAACCAAAAGTCTTCTCATGCGACTGAACTTGACGCAATATTGCAATGATAACGGACTGGAGGTTCATCAAGATAATCATACAGAAGAGAAATCTCGCCAATTATATCTATTCGATTAAACTCATTGGACAAGTTATATTTTTTGCGATTTTTAGGGTTGGCAGCGGGGGAGATTGCTTAACGATTTTTAGAGTTTGAGACGCAATGGTTTGCATGATATGAAGTAACTTTATCAATGGTTTGTGAATCAACCTTATGTAATAGAAGCTTAATCTTATGAAACGCATACTAATCATTATCATTATAGCAATCAGCGCGGTTGCGGCGGGGGCGGTGTAGCCTGTGCGTGGCTATCGCAGTTTTATCGACTCGAGCAATTTTCTCGACATCAACATCGGCTTTATTGTCGGCAGTCCCGGCGATTCTCACGTCAGCACGGGCTTCACTACAAACCACGGCTATCAGTTCAACCGCTGGCTCTATGTCGGCGGAGGCACCGGCTTTGTTTATAATCTCAACCGGAAAGATCCCGGTCTGGGCAATTATAATACAAACAGCCGATATGTAATTCCAATCTTTGCCGAAGTGCGCTTCGACGCTAAATGGCATCCGTTTATGCCATATTTCTCGACCAAGATAGGCGGCAATGTCGCCGAGCGCGGTGGCATTTACCTCTCACCAACTGTCGGTTACCGCTTTAACTGGGGACGCAAATCGGCTATCAATTTCGGCCTGGTGCTACTGTGTCTTGTATATTGCATCGGCAATATCTCGGGCGGTCATGTCAACCCGGCCGTATCGTTTGCAATGCTGCTGTCGGGTCACATGAAATTCGGTGAATTCTGCGGCTACGTCGTCGCGCAGCTCATCGGCGCAGCCATCGGCGCCGGATTCCTCTACTGGTTAGTCAATATGGCTCCCGATTTTGATTTCGTGGGCATCACGGTCGACAACTGTTCGGTCAACCCGGCCCGTTCGTTCGGCCCCGCATTGTGGAGCCCGGCCGCATGTTCTGATTTCTGGATTATGGTCGTCGGTCCGCTCGTAGGCGTCGCTATCGCCGCCATATGCTGGATTGTCATGACCGGCAGAAGCAATCCCGAAGCCGTTGAGGGCTGATTTACAGCAGCTAACTGATAAGGCGAGCTGGTGCGAATGCAAATCCGCACCGGCCCGTTGTTTTTACGCAGTTGCATTTAGAAATAATAGGTGAAGCCGAGCGAGACGCGATTCTCGCGAAACGACATGTCTTTGGCTTTGAGGAGGTCAGTGATGCCGAATTCGGCTTCGAGCGAAATCATGTAGTTGTCAATCGGGCAGCCGACACCAATTTTCCACGCGCAGTCGAAGCGGCGCTGACCGCGGAAGAGGTCGAGGCCATCAAGGTCGGAATCGACGTCAGAATCGATGTCGATTTTGCCTGCGAAGGCATAGCTGAGCACCGGACCTGTGAAGATGCTGAAGCTAGCGCGCTCATTGATAGGAAAGACCGACCCGACGACAACGGGGATTCTGAAGCCCAGTTTATATAGACCGGGATCTTTCTGAACAGCTCCACCCGATTCATTCGTGATAACCAGATCTTTATATGAATAATCCTCGTAGAACAGCGTCAGGCCTGGCTCGAGATAGACGTTACTGCCAAGGTCGATGTTGCAGACGGCGCCGGCGGTGAAGCCGTAGCCGGGACGGTACATCGTCAGCGAGACGTCGTCGTTCTTCCATTTGCCGGGGATTTCGACGTCAACCTTAGCCTTGACACCCCAAGTGAGGCGGCTGTTCTCTGTCTGACCAAAAGCTTCAGACACACAAAAGACGGCGGTTAGAAGCAGGATGATGAATGTGCGTTTCATTTTGCGTAGCGTTGATTTGTTATAATTCTATAACACTTGAAAATGATTTTTATTGTCGCCGAGAATGTGTATATTTGAGGGTTAATCTAAATAAAAGGAATTATGCTAAGACTTAACTGTTTTATTCGTGTCGACGCCGCACACAGGGCCGAAGTGCTCGAAGCAGCGCGCCGTCTGACAGCCGCCTCTCTGAATCAGTACGGCTGTGTGGCCTATGACGTGTTTGAGAGTGCCACGCGTCATGATGTACTGCTCATCTGCGAGACATGGCGGGACGATGCTGCGCTCAAAGCCCACAGCGACTCTGACGTTTTTGTCAAAGAAGTCGGACTGATGCGCTCTCTTGCCGAAATGAAACTCGAGACATTCGAGTTCTGACGGTCTCTGCTTCATCACATCGCTATGACTGAAGCCATGATCTCTGGAAAGAGGCCGTGGCTTCAGAAGTTATAGCCGACGCCGAAAGAAAAGCCGGCGCGCCTTAAGTATGAGGCATTGCTTAGTTCGGTACCTTCGAAACCCATTAATATCTTGCCCAAATCCGATAGGCCGTAAAAGCCCTCGGCTAATATGTGCCACCGTTTACAGATATTGATACCTAAGCCAAGAGCCCGGGCAAGCTCCATACCGGGCGTTGATAATTTTTCATTGATATGCGTAGTTCGGCCGAAACACGTATCATCGCAGATCATCTTCGCCGAGAAGTTGAAGAATAAGTGCGGACCCGTGTAGATATTCAGTCCGAAAACTATACTATTGCATACATTCAGTACGAAATCAAGCGGCATGCAGAGGCCATATGTGCGTATGTTACCGTCATATCTATGCTTGTTATACTCGTTGGTTGTCTCACCATTGACAGCGATGTTGTCGATAAACAACATCAATCCGGGTTGAAAGAACGTCAATTTGCCGAAGGGTGCATAATAGACCGC
>CALZQD010000035.1 GCA_945828175.1 uncultured Bacteroidales bacterium
GTTGTGGGCCTGACTCTTGACAAGCAGATTACACCGACATTTGCTGTCGGCGTCGAGTCGCTTTTCGGCATCAATACATCGAACTGGAAGGGCCGCATCCATAGCTCGACGGCGTTCGACAACTCGTATGTCGGTGTCTATGGCCGTGTCGACCTGTTCAATCTCTTCGGCGGATATAATTGCGAGACGCGTCCGTTCACAATCCAGGCCAAGGCCGGTGCAGGCTGGGGTCACGATTATATCCACAATGTCGTCGGCGAGTTTGAGGTCGGTGACTGGAACTATTTCGCAACTAAGGTCGGTCTTGAGTTTGACTTCAATGTCACGGACAATCTGACCGTGGGCATCGAGCCTTCGGTGATGTGGAACATGACCGGCGGTGATACTTACGGCACTGACTGGGAGCAGACCTCGGCAGGCTATTCTGTCAATAACGCAGTTTTCAATATCACGGCAGGCGTGCGCTACCGCTTCGGCGACGGCTTTGAGTGTGTCCGTCCCTACAGCCAGTCGGAGGTTGACGCTCTCAACAATCAGGTCAACGACCTGCGAGCGGCTCTGGCATCGAGCGACGCAACAGTCGGCGCACTGCAGGCAAAGACAGCGGGCCTCGAGGCTCAGCTCGACTCGTGCCGCAACCGCAAGCCTGAGATCGTCAAGGAGGTATCGAACAATCTAAACTCTGTGAGATATGTGTTCTTCCGCATCGGTTCGGCCGTGATCACTCCCGACCAGCAGCCTAACGTCGAGATGATTGCCGACTATCTGAAGAATCGTCCTCAGGCCAAGGTCGTTGTCAGAGGCTATGCTTCGTCCGACGGCAACTATGAGTTTAACGTCAAACTGGCTGCCAAACGCGCCGAGTCGGTGAAGAACTCACTGGTAGAACGCTATAAGATCGACGCTTCGCGCATCGACGCCCAGGGTCAGGGCATCGGCGAGATGTTCAGCGAGCCTTCTTGGAACCGCGTCAGCATCTGCACGATCGAAGAATCAAAATAAACTGAATGAATAATCCGCGACGCCTTCTGCGGTAATTCACCGCAGGGGGCGTCATTTTCTAATTATCATAGTATATATAATTAAATTCATAAATTATGTCACTACAGGATATTATCGGCTATCTGGCGAGCATCTGCATGATTTTCGGCTATATGCCACAGGCTATCGTGACGATACGCACCCGCGACACCGACGGCATCGCTTTGCCGACGTTTATCATGCTGGGCCTCGGCAGTGTGTTTTTTGTTGTCAACGGCATTCTGTCGTCGAACATTCCGCTGGTCATCACTAACGTCATCACGACCGTCTGCTCGGTCATCATCTTCGGTATCAAGATACATAACGACCGCAAGAAGAGACGTCTACGGAAATAATAAATGCGACTACTCTCGCGAGCCATCGCATCTCTAACCTATGATTCACTTATTTAATTGTGGTTGCTTTATTAGCCTTTGTATGAATTGACGTACAAAGGTAATATGAAATTTCAGAAAAAAACGTTAAAGTGCCGAAAAAAATGACATCGTCATGCATTTTTAACGTCTTTTTCTGTTTCCGGGCTTGCCCAAAGGGCGTGGAAATGGTGGACGGGGCCGTGTCCGTGGCCGATTTTATATCGAGCGCCGGCGGTGATGGCGGCGGTGATATAGTCTTTGGCGGCGACGACGGCGTCGGTCAGCGGCAGTCCCTGCGCGAGATGTGCGGCGACGGCCGACGAGAGGGTACAGCCGGTGCCGTGGGTGTTAACGGTGTCGAGGCGCGGCGACGAGAGCGAGGTGACGGTGCCGTCTTCGGCGTTATAGAAGATGTCGGTCAGGGTGTCGTCGGTGAGGTGTCCGGCCTTGAGGAGGACCGACACGCGACCGTCGCGCGAGAGGCGCCGGGCGGCTTCGGGCAGCTGCGACTGGCTTGTCAGGCGGCTGTCGAGGAGAATCTCGGCCTCGGGGATGTTGGGCGTGATGACGCGTGCGGTGGGGATGAGGCAGTCGCGGAGGGTGGCGATTGCGTCGCTGCGCAGCAGCGGGTCGCCCGAGGTTGCGACCATGACGGGGTCGATGACGATGCCGCCGGGGATGTCATATCCGGCGAGGGTGTCGCGCACGGCGATGATCAGCTCCGACGAGTGGAGCATGCCGATCTTGACAGCGTCGGCGCCGATGTCGTCGAGGCACGACCTGATCTGGCCGCTGACGAAGTTGACCGGCACGGGGTGGACGCCAGTAACGCCGACGGTGTTCTCGTCGACGACGGCGACGATGGCGCTCATGCCGTAGCAGCCGAGGGCCGAGAAGGTCTTGAGGTCGGCCTGCAGGCCTGCGCCTCCGCTGGGGTCGCTGCCTGCGATGGTGAGGCAGCGGCGGTATGTGAGTTGCTGTGTCATATTTTCCATTTTTCGAGTGAGTAAGCGCTGTGCCAGAAGAGCCATTCCATCTTTGTGCAGCGGACGAATATATCGGTCATGGCGCGGCGGATGTCGTCGGTGGCGGCGTCGGCGAGCTCGTCGCAGATGTCGATGGCGCGCGAGGTCGAGGCGGCGAAGGTCGGGTCGGCGTAAGTCGAAATCCACTGTGCATAGGGGTTCGAGGCGAGGTCGGCGCGCGAGAGTATGCTGCGGCCTACTTCCTGATAGATCCAGAAGCATGGGAGCACCGAGGCTGCCTCGACCTCGACGGGCGACGTGGCCGCGGCGCGGAGCACCGAGGTGTAGAGCAGGCAGGTCGGTGTCATCTCGGCCGGCTTATGGCCTTGGAGGAATACCGAGTGCATGGCGCGCTCGACTTCGACACCGTCGAGGGCGAAGCGGAGGAAGCTCTCGACGTGGTCCTTGCGGCCGAGACGCGAGGCTGTGTGGGCGAGCACGCGCGAGTAGACGTCGAGGTAGAGCGAGTCCTGGCCGAGGTAGAAGGCGAAGCGTTCGCGGCTGAGGGTGCCGTCGGCGAGCTCGCTGACGAAGGGCAGCGTCAGAATCTGACGGTAGACCGGGAGGGCTGCCTCCCAGGCGGATTGGCTCCAGCGTGTCATGACTTGAAACCTATTGCGGCCACATAGTCGCCGCGGTCGTAGCCTTCGACGGGCTCTTCGGCCTGACGCTCGGAGTAGAGCGGGTGGGTCGTCAGAGTCTGCAGGAACTTGAGGCGGCCGAAGCCGGCGCGCTCGAGGTGGGCGATCTTCTCGGCGGTGGTGCGCCAGTTGGCGGCGTTGACAAACTCGATGGGATAGGGGTCGGGCGGGTAGACGCCTTCGAGCAGGGGATGGTGCCAGGTGCCGACGGCCTTGGCGAGGTTATACATCAGGCCGTAGGAGCTCTCCTTGGGAACGTCGATGAGGATGATGCGACCGCCGGCGGGGAGGGCTTTGTAGACGCGGTCGACGACCGACGCAAGGTCGGTGATGTAGCTCGGGCTGCCGTTGAAGAGGATGGTGTCGTAGATGCCGTCGCCGTAGTCGGCTTCTTCGGCGGTTGCGACGGTGACGTCGAGTCCGCGCTTGCGGGCGATGGCGGCCATGCTTTCAGAAGGCTCGATGCCGTCGGTGACGGTGATGCCGAAGTCGTCGCGGAGGATTTTCTCAAAAAGGCCGCTGCCGCAGCCGACAGACAGGATGCGCCGCGAGCCTTCGAGGGTGGCTGCTACGAGGCGCGCCTCAGAGAGGAGGACGTTGGGGTTGGCAAGGAACCACGCGTCGTATTCGGCGGCGTATTCGTCAAAACTATGATTCATATGTCTATTATTAGGGTTTGCATTGATTTGAAGTCGATTGTAAAAAGTCGGCCGTCGAGGACGTCGCCGAATCCGGCGATGATTTTTGTGGCCTCGGAGGCCTCGAGGGTGCCGATGACGCCGGGAACGACGCCGATGACACCGGCTGTGACGCGCGGCAGGGCGCAGAGCGCGGCGCGGTCGGGGTATAGGTCGGCATATCTGACGCCTCGGCGGTAGTTGAACACGGCGAGCTGGCCGTCGGTGGCGCCGATCGAGCCGTAGACCCAGGGGCAGCCGTGGCGGGCGCAGACGTCGTCGATGAGGTAGCGCGCGGCGTAGTTGTCGGTGCAGTCGACGACGACGTCACAGCCGGCGACGATGCTGTCGGCGTTGGCCTCCGTGAGATTTTCGGCGATGATGTCGAAGCGTGTCGCCGACGACTGTGCCGCGAGCCGGGCGGCTGCTGTCGCGGACTTGGGCTCGCCGACCGTGGCCTCGGTGTAGAGCACTTGGCGCTGAAGGTTGCTGAGCGACACCGTGTCGCCGTCGACCAGAATGAGATGGCCGACGCCCGCGCCGGTGAGATAGGTGGCCGCGGCCGAGCCCAAGCCGCCGAGGCCGATGACGGCGACGGTGGCCGAGGCGAGACGGCGCTGCCCCTCGATGCCGATTTCGGGCAGCATCGTCTGGCGCGAGTAGCGGTTGTCGGATGTGTCGGTGCTCATCAGTCGAAGATTTTATCCCAGTCTTTCCAGACCACTTCGTAGCCGATGCGGCGTATGTCGGCCTCGACCTGAGCGGGGGTGCGCTCGTCGCTGACGGCGAACTGCTCGAGCGACTGCGGGTATGTGGCGTAGCCTCCCGGATCGGTCTTCGAGCCGGCGCTCATCGACGTGACGCCGAGGGTGGCGATGTTGTTGCGGAAGTCGGGGCTCTCGCGGGTCGAGAACGAAATGTCGACGTCGGGGTCGAAGATGCGGAAGGCGAAGGTGAGCTGGGCGAGCTCGCGGTCGCTCATGATGACATTGGGTTGGAAATGGCCCTCTGACGGACGCATGCGCGGGAAGTTGACGCTGTAGCGGGTGCGCCAGTAGTGGCGGCGCAGGTAGAGCAGGTGGCGCGCCATCATGGTGACGTCGGTGCGCCAGTCTTCGAGACCGATGAGCACGCCCATGCCGATTTTATGGACGCCGGCGGTGCCCATGCGGTCGTAGCCGTTGACGCGCCACTCGAAGTTCGACTTCATACCTGCAGGGTGGTAGACCTTGTAACGGGCGCGGTTGTATGTCTCCTGGAAGCAGACGACACCGTTGAGACCCGAGTGAGTCAGGCGGGCATAGTCTTCGGCCGAGAGAGGCATGACCTCGATGGTGAGGTTGTTGAAGTAGGGGCGGCAGACCCTGAGCGCTTCCTCGAGATAGTCGGTGCCTGCCAGGCGGGGGTTCTCGCCGGTGACGATGAGCAGGTTCTCGAAGGGGCCGAGGCGGCGTATGGCCTCGCATTCGTCTTTAATCTGTTCGGGGGTGAGGATAACTCGCTGCATCTTGTTGTGGCGGTTGAAGCCGCAGTAGACACACGAGTTAGTGCATGAGTTAGTGATGTAGAGGGGAATATACATCGATATCGTCTTGCCGAAACGCTTCTGCGTCAGGGCGCGGCTGAGTCGGGCCATCTCCTCGAGACGTGGGGCTGCGGCGGGCGATATCAGCGCCATGAAGTCGTCGACCGTGTGGTGCTCTTTGGCGAGGGCGCGGTCGACGTCGGCCGGGGTCTTCGACATGATGTCGGCGGTGGTGGCGTCCCAGTCGTATTTTTGAAGTTCGTCGGAAAACATCAGTCCAGGAATGAGGTTAAGGGACTTGAAGCTTCGGCGTGACGCACGACGGCGCCGAGGCCTGCCTCGTAGGCCTTGCGGCCGGCGATGACGGCCATGCGGAAGGCGTCGGCCATGGCGACGGGGTCGCCCGAGACGGCTATCGCGGTGTTGACGAGGACGGCGTCGGCGCCCATCTCCATAGCCTCGGCGGCGTGTGAGGGTGCGCCAAGACCGGCGTCGACGACGACGGGCACGTTGCTCTGCTCGATGATGATCGACAGCAGCTCGCGGGTGACGAGACCCTTGTTGGTGCCGATAGGCGCGGCAAGGGGCATGACGGTCGCCGCACCTGCCTCTTCAAGACGCTTGCAGAGAACGGGGTCGGCCTGGATGTAGGGGAGGACGACGAAGCCCAGACGGGCAAGCTCTTCGGTGGCCTTGAGCGTTTCGACGGGGTCGGGAAGCAGGTATTTCGGGTCGGGATGAATCTCGAGCTTGATGAAGTCGGTGCCGAAGGCCTCGCGGGCGAGCTGGGCGGCGAGGACGGCCTCCTCGGCGTTGCGCACGCCCGAGGTGTTGGGCAGCAGCTGTATGTGGTCGGCGGTGATGTGGCGCAGCATGTCGTCTTCGGGGTTCTCCATGTCGATGCGCTTCATGGCGACGGTGACCATCTGGGTCTGCGAGGCCTTGATGGCCTCGGCCATTTCGGTGTTTGAACGGAACTTGCCGGTTCCGACAAAGAGGCGTGACGTGAAAGTGCGTCCGCCGATAATCAGATCATTCATATGTTGTGTTTTATGAGGTTTATAATGTGAGCGGTCGCGGCGGCGGGGTCGTCGGCGCGGAGTATCGTGCCCGACAGGGCTATGCCCGTGACGCCGGTGGCCATGATGGCGGCGATGTCGACGGGGGTTATGCCGCCGATGGCGACGACGGGGATGTCGTAGCCGGCTTTGCTGCAGCGGGCCATGATGTCGCGGTAGCCTTCGAGGCCGAGGATGGGGCTGAGGCGCTTCTTGGTTTCAGTGAAGCGGAAGGGGCCGAGGCCGATATAGTCGGCTCCGACGGCCACTGCGGCGGCGATGTCGTCGAAGGTGTTGGCCGTGGCGCCGATGATCTTGTCGCGGCCGAGGATGCGGCGCGCTTCGGCCACGGGCATGTCGTTCTTGCCCAAGTGGACGCCGTCGGCGCCGATGGCGTCGACGAGAGCGACGTGGTCGTCGATGATGAATGTGGCTCCGTCGGCGCGGCACAGAGGCGCGAGCTGACGGCCGACTGCGACGACGTTTTCGTCGGGCTCGTCTTTCATGCGCAGCTGTATCCAGCGGCAGCCGCCGCGCAGGGCGGCTTCGGCGCCGTCGAGGTAGCCGTGGCGGTCGTTTTTGTGAGTTATGAATTGCAGCATTGTAGTAAACGGTTGATGCGTTGTGAGATGTCTTCGCGACTGCCGTCGCCCCAGGCGGCTCCGAGCACGGCTGCGCCCGAGAAGCCTATGTCGCGCAGAAGACCGATGTTGTCGGCGCTGACACCTCCGAGGGCTAATGTCGTGGTGTCGAGGCGGCCGTCGTCAAAGGCGTGGCGCAGTTCGGCGGGGGTGAAGGCGGCGGTGTAGCCCTGCTTCGAGATGCTGTCGAAGACGGGGCTTATGAAACGGTAGTCGGTTGTCGGCGCGGCGGCCTCGGCTTCGGCTATCGAGTGGCACGAGCGGCTGACGACGCCCCTGAAGCCCGCGGGCGGCAGCGGATGGCGGCCGTTGAGGTGTATGCCGCAGCCATAGCGCGCGGCGAGCTCATGAAAGTCGTTGAGCGACAGGCGGTCGCGATACTGCGGGTCTATCGCCTCGATGATGGCGTCGACGGCCTCGGCTGATTGACCGGGGTGGCGCAGATGTACGCGCTCGACGCCGCGGTCGAGCATCGTCATGATGGCGTCGGCCTCGGCTGCGACGGGTGTCTCGGGTGTGATGACGACGAGTCTCATCCGCCGCAGACAGCTTTGATGACGGTGATTGCCATGCCTTCCTCGAGCGGCATGGCAGAGCGGTCCTCGCGGCGCACGACCTTGTTGGCGACGGCGACGGCTGTGCCGGGGCGGGCGAGCCCCTCGCGTTCGAGAAGAGCCTCGAGATTGTCGACTCCGGTGGCGTCGACGGCCTTGTGATTGATAAAGACTTTCATAATCGACCTTTTTGTGAGAGGTGCCGCAGCCGTGGCGGGGGCCGGCGGATGAATCCTGCGCGATGCAAAGCTAGGAACAAGTCCTTTCGACGGTACTAACCGTATCAAGTTCACAGGGTATGATCTCAGCCCCGGTCGATGAGGCACCCCTCTTGTTGGAATTCAGGGCAAAGATATGTCGAAATATTGAAAAGTCCAAAATAAATTGCGTATGTGGCGGCTATACGGGTAAATTTTGCTATTTTTGCAGTCAGAACAACTATTACTTAACCCCTATAAAAATTTAATCATCATGAGACTGATTATCGAAAAGAATTATGACGAGGTTTCACGCTGGGCCGCCAACTATGTCGCAGCCCGCATCAACGAGGCGTGTCCTACTCCCGATAAACCCTTCGTGCTCGGCTGCCCGACCGGCAGCTCGCCCCTGGGCATGTACCGCCATCTTATCAAGCTCAACAAAGAGGGCAAGGTGTCGTTCAAGAATGTCGTGACATTCAACATGGACGAATACTGCGGCATCCCCCGCGACCACGAGCAGAGCTACTATACTTTCATGTGGACAAACTTCTTCAATCAGATTGACATCCTTCCCGAGAACGTCAACATCCTCAACGGCAATGCCGCCGATCCCGCTGAAGAGTGCCGTCGCTATGAAGAGAAAATCGCCTCTTACGGCGGCATCGACCTCTTCCTCGGCGGCGTAGGCCCCGACGGTCATATCGCCTTCAACGAACCCGGTTCGTCTCTGACATCGAAGACCCGCATGAAGACTCTCACCCAGGACACTATCATCGCCAACTCTCGCTTCTTCGAGAACAATGTCGACCTCGTGCCCAAGACAGCTCTCACGGTCGGTGTCGGCACTATCATGAGCGCCAAGAGCGTGCTGCTCATCGTCAACGGCTATAACAAGGCCCGCGCCCTCCATCACGGCGTCGAAGGCGGCATCTCGCAGATGTGGACCATCTCGGCCCTGCAGCTCCACCCCAAAGCGCTCATCGTCGCCGACGAAGACGCTTGCGCCGAGCTCAAAGTCTCGACTTACCGCTACTTCAAAGACATCGAGAAAGCCAACCTCAACCCCGACTCACAGCTCTAAGCTCTGCCACAGAAATCCCATAAACCGACACCAGCGGCGCCCCCGGCGCCGCTGGTGCTGTATTTATGAGAGTCGGACAAGTCTGACGGGTCTGACAAGTCCGACAGGACGATATGGCTGATCTCAGACATTCTTTGCGCCATTTTCGTCGGGGTGGAAGGTGTCGATGTGGCGCTGTTTTTTTTCTTCGAGGATTTCGGAGATGGCGAGGAAGATGCCGCTCTCTTCGACGTTGCCGAATTCGTCGTTGACGGCTGTGCCGAACATGCGCATCGTCGGCGACAGGCTCATGTAGGCGTTGACCAGCGGCGGGATGTTGTCGCCGTGGCGGCGTATCTCGGCGTTGAGAATCCGGTAGTCGGTCTTGAAGTCGTCGCCGGTGAAGAGGCGCGCGAGGGCTTCGTTGTCGGCGCCGGTCTCGAGGGGCGTGATGGGCGTGACGAGACGGTCGGGGTCGGGGAAGTGTTTGTTAAGGAAGTAAAGTATCATGTCGCGGCATTCGGCCGTGTAGCTTGGATACATCGTCACCTTGCCGAAGAGATATTTCATGTCGGGATGGATGACCGTGAGTGAGCCGAGGCCGTCCCAGAGGTTGTCGAGCGTGTAGATGGCTTTGGCGCCGGCGCGCGACGACTGGTATTCGGGGCGCACGAACGAGCGGCCGAGCTCGATGGTGTAGGGCAGGTAGTCGCGGATGAATTCGGGCGAGAAGTGGAACATATGGCTCGTGGCGATGCGGGGCGTACCGTTCTCGACGACGATGTCGCGGCCGCAGATGAATCGGTAGCCGCCGAGGATAAGCTTGCTCTCCGGGTCCCAGACGATGAGCTGCTTGCAGGGCGGGGTCATGGTGTCGAAGCGGTCGATGTCGCATTCGAGTCCCGTGCCGCCGCCGGCAAGACGGAATGAGATTTCGCGCAGACGGCCTATCTCGCGCATCACTGCCGGACAGCTTTCGGCGGTGATGACATAGATGTCGTTGTTGCCTTTGTTGGTTTTGCGGAGGAAATATTCGGGTTTGAGCTCGGCTTCGATGATGTCAGTGTCAACCGGTTCAATTATCTTTTCGTTCATTGGCGCTACTGTCTTTGAGGTTGTAAACGATGTCTTTGATTTCCATAGCCTTGTCTTGGGGATCGCCTCCGTCGGCGAGAGCGAGGTGGCTGATGGGTGATCCGCAGATTATCTCGAATGTCTTGCCCTCTGATTTGAAGACTTCGCGGGGCAGGAGAAGCATTTCGAGATTGAATCTGATGCCGAGCTTTTTCCGCAGCCCGGCAAAGCGGTAGAAGGTGTTTGAGTTGCAGCCGTCGAAGTAGACCGGCAGGATGTCGCG
>CALZQD010000036.1 GCA_945828175.1 uncultured Bacteroidales bacterium
GATATTAATGACTGATAATCATTCATAGTAGATGTGTTTTAAACTGTTAGTTTTATTGCAATAACAACATTGAGTCGGCTTAGGTTTACAAAAAAATGCTATCTTTGTAGGATATAAAAAGTATGAGACAATGATTGAATATATCAAAGGCGCTGTGGCTGAACTCAATCCCGCAGCGGCCATCATAGAGACGGCAGGCGGCGTGGCCTACGCGCTGCAGATAACGTTGCAGACCTTCTCGGCGCTCGAGGGCAAGACCGAGGCACGGCTGTTGGTGCATGAATCGATACGCGAGGACGCCTGGACGCTCTACGGCTTCCTGACAGCCGACGAGCGCGATATGTTCCGCGCGCTCATAGGCGTGAGCGGCGTCGGCGCCTCGACGGCGAGGATGATTCTGTCGGCGATACCGTCGGCCGAGCTGTCGGCTGTCATCGCCGCGTCAGACGTCAAAAGGCTCAAAGCCGTCAAGGGCGTCGGGGCAAAAACGGCGGAAAGAATAATTGTTGATTTGCGCGATAAAATAAAACCTGCCGACGATACGTTATTAGTTCAGTCACAGGCCACGTCGGAGACCTTCGACGAAGCGCTCGCCGCACTGGTGATGCTCGGTTTCGCCGCTCCTCAGAGCCGCAAGGTGCTCAGGAAGCTGTTCGACGCCGAACCGTCGATGAAGGTCGAGACCGCGATACGCCGCGCTTTGCCGCTGATGTAGACGGCATTACGGCTGCCGGTCGCACGTCGTGACATGGTCGTGACAGACTTGTAAATGGGAAAAGACAGAAAGAAGATATATAGCCGCATCGTCGGCATTCTGTCGGCTGTTCTCGTCGCGGGAGCGGTCGCGGTGATGCCGTTTATCGTTACGGGCCAGTATCAGAGCCGGGGCATCACGCCTCCGCCGCCGGCGTCCTATCAGCCGTCGCTCGTCCGGGCCGCCGATTCGATAATGATGCCTTTCCCGATACAACAGACTGTGCCGCAGAACTATGAGGCGCTTATGGCCGACGAGTTGGCCTACGACCTGACGACGCCGTCGAACATCAAGACTCAGGCCGAGTATGATCCCGAGACGGGCTTCTACGTCGTGCGCACCAAGGTTGGCGATTTCGACGTCGCGACGCCTTTCATGCTGACACCCGCGCAGTATAACAACTGGCAGTTGCGGCGCTCGATGCAGCAGTATTACCGCGAGCGCAACCTCGCCCTGGTCACCGAGACCGAGAAGCAGCCCTTCAATATCTTCGACATGAACTTCGCTCTCGGGCCGCTCGAGAAGATTTTCGGCCCGGGCGGCGTGCAGCTCAAGACCCAGGGCTCGGTGCAGGTGTCGATGGGCATCAAGAGCAACAAGACCGACAATCCCTCGCTGTCGCTGTCGTCGCGCCGCAAGACCTACTTCGACTTCGATCAGAAGATTCAGGCCACGATTGCCGCGAGCGTCGGCGACCGCCTGAAATTCAACATGACATACAACACCGACGCTACCTTCGACTTCGACTCGAAGAACCTCAAGCTCGCCTACGAGGGCAAGGAGGACGACATCGTCAAGTCGATCGAGGCCGGCAATGTGTCGATGACGACGGGCTCGTCGCTAATCCGCGGAAGCACAGCGCTTTTCGGCATCAAATCGAAGCTGCAGTTCGGCAAACTGACTGCCACGGCGCTCGTGTCGCAGCAGAACTCAGAGTCGAAATCGGTCAACACCAAGGGCGGCGTGCAGACGACGAAATTCTCGGTCAACATCGACCAGTATGACCAGAACCGCCACTTCTTCCTGAGCCAGTTCTTCCGCGACAACTACGACAAATTCGCCTCGCGCGTGCCCTACGTTTCGTCGGGCGTCAACATCACCCGCATCGAGGTTTGGGTGACCAACAAGAACGGCCGCTACGACCAGTCGCGCAACCTCGTGGCTTTCATGGACCTCGGCGAGAACAAGGTGATCTCGAACAGCCACTGGGCAGGCAATCCGTCGCTCGACAATCCGTCGAACAACTCAAACGACCTGCTGTCGACCATCAAGAACCAGTATCCCGAGGCGCGCAACATCAACCTCGTGACACAGGTGCTCGAGCCGCTGTCGGTCTACGGCATCGAAGGCGGCCGCGACTATGAGAAGGTCGAGAGCGCCCGCATGCTCAGCTCAAATGAATACGACCTCAACGCCACCCTCGGCTACATCTCGATAAAAAGCGCATTGAACGCCGACGAGGTGCTGGCCGTGGCCTTCGAATATACCTACGGCGGCCAGGTCTATCAGGTCGGTGAGTTCTCGGGCGACATCACCAACACCGAGAGTGCCCTCTTCGTCAAGATGCTCAAGAGCACGACGACGTCGCCCCGTCTACCGATGTGGCGACTGATGATGAAAAACGTCTACTCGCTTGGCGGCTACCAGATTCAGAAGAAAAATTTCAAGCTCAACATCAAATATCTGAGCGACACAACAGGCACCAAAATCAACTATCTGCCCGTCGCCGGCCTCAACAACAAATCACTGCTGCAGGTGATGAACCTCGACCGCCTCGACAACAACGAGGAGAGCAACCCCGACGGCTTCTTCGACTTCGTCACGGGCTACACCGTGCTGCCTCAGACCGGCAAGATCATCTTCCCCGTCGCCGAGCCTTTCGGTAGCCATTTAGCACAGGCGATAGGCAATCCGGCCATAGCGCAGCAGTATGTCTATCAGGAACTTTACGACTCGACGCAGGTCGTTGCGCGCCAGTTTGCCGACAAGAACAAATTCATCCTCGAAGGTGAATACCAGGCCTCGTCGGGCTCGCAGATCAGGCTCAACGCCATGAACGTGCCGCGCGGGTCGGTCATCGTCACCGCCGGCGGCGTCCGACTCGTCGAGAACTCAGATTATACCGTCGACTACTCGATGGGCATAGTCACCATCACCAACCAGTCGATCATCGACTCGGGGCAGAGCGTCAGCGTGACCCTCGAAAACCAGTCGCTCTTCTCGACGCAGCGCAAGTCGCTGATAGGCCTCGACCTGCAGTATCAGTTCAGCAAGGCCCTCAACGTCGGCGCGACGATGTTACATTTCTCAGAGAAGGCCATGACCGAGAAGGTCAATATCGGCGACGAGACCGTCAACAACACGATGCTCGGCCTCAACCTGAGCTATAATCAGGATTTCATGTGGCTGACCAACCTGCTCAACAAAATTCCGACCGTCAACGCCGTGCAGCCCTCGCGCCTGAGCCTCACCGCCGAATACGCCAAGCTGCTGCCCCACGCCCAGAAGTCGGGCTCGAACAAAGGTTCGTCGTATGTCGACGACTTCGAGTCGGCCCAGACGGGCATAGACCTTCGCTCGCCCTACAGCTGGTTCCTCGCCTCGACGCCCTACGACCCCGGCAAGGACGCCCTCTTCCCCGAGGCGTCACTGAGCAACAACGTCGCCTACGGCAAAAACCGCGCGCTGATCAACTGGTACTATATCGACCGAATGTTTACGATGCGCAACTCGTCGCTCGCTCCCGGCTATATCAAGAGCGACCTCGAGCAGCTGTCGAACCCCTATGTGCGCGAAGTCACCTCGCGCGAGATATTCCCCGGCCGCCAGCTGAGCTACGGCGAGTCGTCGACGATACAGACTCTCAACCTCTCGTTCTACCCGACAGAGCGCGGCCCCTATAACCTCGACGCCGAAGACATCGACGAGCGCGGCAACCTGCTCAACCCCGAGAAACGCTGGGGCGGCATCATGCGCCGAATGGACAACACCAACTTCGAGCAGAGCAACATCGAATATGTGCAGTTTTGGATGATGAACCCCTTCCTCGACCCCGAGAACCCCAACTACGACGGCGGCGACCTCTACTTCAATTTCGGCGAAATCTCAGAGGACATCCTCAAGGACGGTCTGAAAAGATACGAGAACGGCATACCCTACTACGGCAACGACCAGTATCTGACCGAAAGCGCCTGGGGCCGTGTGTCGACGCAGAACTCGCTGACATACTCGTTTGACAACAACACCGGCTCGCGCCTCGTTCAGGACGTCGGTCTCGACGGCCTGCCAAACGATGACGAATTCAATTTCTCGAGCTACAAGGACTATCTCGACCGCCTGCGCCAGCGTCTTCCGGCCTCGACCGTGGCCGAGATGGAGCAGGACCGCTTCTCGCCGTTCAACGACCCGGCCGGCGACAACTATCACTTCTACCGCGGCTATGACTATGACGAGCAGCGTCTCGGAATCCTCGCCCGCTATAAGCGCTACAACGGCGTCGAGGGCAACTCGCTGTCGCCCGACGAGGCTGACGATCCCTTATATCAGTCGTCGCGAAGCGTGCCCGACGTCGAGGATATCAACCAGGACAACACCCTCAACGAATACGAGCGCTACTTCCAGTACCGTGTGTCGATTCGTCCCGAAGACCTTGTCGTCGGCCGTAATTTCATCACCGACAAGCAGACATCTATCGTCCGCACCCGCGACGGCAAGGACCAGGAGGTCGAATGGTATCAGTTCAAGATACCCTTGAGCGACTACGAGAAGGTCGTCGGCTCGATCAACGACTTCACAACCATACGCTTCGCGCGTATGTTCATGACCGGTTTCAAGCAGGTCACCCACCTGCGCTTCGCCACCCTCGAGCTCGTCCGCGGCGAATGGCGCGGCTATGACTTCAACCTCAACAACCGCGGCGACCAGCCCGCCGAAGGCCAGCTCGACCTCTCGGTCGTCAACATCGAGGAGAACGCCGACCGCGAGCCCGTCAACTATGTGCTGCCTCCGGGCGTGACGCGAATCACCGACCCCGGCCAGAGCCAGATTACCCAGCTCAACGAGCAGTCGATGTCGATGAAGGTCACCGGCCTTGACGCCGGCGATGCCCGCGGCGTCTACCGCAACACCCAGCTCGACCTGCGCAACTACAGCCGCATGCAGATGTGGGTTCACGCCGAGGCTCTCATCGACGACGTCACCAACCTCAAGTCGGGCGAGCTCTCGATATTCCTGCGCCTCGGCTCCGACGTCAAGAGCAACTACTATGAATATGAAGTACCGTTGGCGCTGACACCTCCCGGCAAATACAACCAATATCTGACCTCCGACCGCTATATCGTCTGGCCCGAGAGCAACTACCTCAACTTCAACCTCCAGACCCTCGTCGACCTTAAGAAGAAACGCAACGAGGCCCAGCGCAACGAAGAGCGCGGCGTAGGCTTCGCCACGCTCTTCACCGGCCGCGACCCCGACAACGAGCGCAACCGCATCGCCGTCATCGGCAACCCGACGCTGAGCGACGTGCGAGTGATGCTCATCGGTGTGCGCAACAACGCCTCGAGCACCAAAGACGGCATCGTCTGGGTCAACGAGCTTAAAGTAACCGACTTCAACGAAGAAGGCGGCTGGGCTGCCAAGGCCAACGCCACGCTCAACCTCTCGGACATCGCCACGCTGAACTTCGGCACACATATCGAGACCGCGGGCTTCGGCGGCGTCGACCAGTCGCTCAACGAGCGCCGTCTCGACGACTACCATCAGTATAACTTCGCCGTGCAGGGCGACCTCGGCCGCTTCCTGCCCGAAAAGGTCAAGCTCCGCGCGCCGATCTACTACTCGGTGTCGAAAGAGAAGACCTCGCCCAAATATAACCCGCTCGACCAGGACGTGCTGCTCAAGGACGCTCTCGACGGCTGCGCCAACAAACACGAGCGCGACTCGATAGAGAGCTACGCCGTCGAACACTCGAAGATCGAGAACTTCTCGCTCTCGGGCCTGAAATTCGACGTGCAGAGCAAGAACCCGATGCCCTGGGACCCCGCCAACTTCACCATCAACTTCTCGTTCAGCAAGCAGACCAAGATGGACCCGACGACCGAGTATGAATATACCAACGACTACCGCGGCTCGTTCCAGTACTCCTACACGCCATTTATCAAGGGCCTCAAGCCTTTCAGCTTCATAAAGTCGAAGAACAAGAACCTCAAGTTTATCAAAGACTGGGAGATTCAGTGGCTGCCGAACAACATCGCGTTCCAGACCAACATGTCGCGCTACTACTACGAACAGCAGACGAGGTCTGAGACCGACGTCATGTTCCAGCTGCCCGTGTCGGTGAGCAAAAACTTCCTCTGGGACCGCCAGCTGTCGCTGACATGGAACATCATCAAGAGCCTGAGCCTGACATTCAACTCAAACACCTCGGCCCGCATCGAGGAGACCGTCGGCGCCGTCAACCGCAAGCTCTTCCCCGACAAATACCGCGAGTGGAAAGACACCGTCTGGCAGAGCATCCTGTCGATGGGTACGCCCTGGGCCTACAACCAGACCTTCACGGGCCAGTATCGCGCGCCTTTCTCGAAGATACCCGCCATCGACTTCCTCTCGGGCAACGTCAGCTATAACGCCACCTACAAGTGGGACCGCGGCGCAACGATCGACGGCGTCAAGATCGGCAACACCATCGCCAACCAGGCGACATGGTCGGCCGACGGACGCATCAACTTCGAGAGTATCTATAACAAGATACCTCTGTTCAAAAACGTCACCAAGCGCTTCGCCAACACGCGCAAGACCGACGCCCGAGTCAAACGCGCCAAGAAATTCGAGCGCACATACAAACTGCTGCCCGACACGAGTCTGATAATCAAGCATAATCTGAATGTAAAGAACGTCAAGGTCACGGCGACGACGGTCGACGGCAAGCCCTTCGCCGTCAAAACGCGGCCAATCGACCAGAAAAGCATAGAGATTCTCACCCGAGGCGACGACAACATCAAGTTCACCGTCACCGAGGTGCTTAAGGAAGAGCGTCCGCTGCTGCGCGACATCGGCGAATATGCCCTGCGCTTCGTGCTGTCGCCGCGCAATATCTCGGTGCGCTACCGCAACACGCGCTCGATGTCGATACCGCTCTTCGCGCCCGAAATCGGCAACATCTTCGGCCAGTCGAAATCCTACGGCCCGATGTCGCCGGGTCTCGACTTCGCCTTCGGCTTCACCGACGAGAGCTATCTCGACAAGGCCCTGAAACGCGGCTGGCTCATCACCGACGACGGCCAGACATCGCCCGCAATCATCTCGCGCGGCACCGAGCTCAACATCGAGGCCAACCTCGAGCTGTTCAAGGGCTTCAAGGTGCAGCTGACATTCAACCGCACCGATAACCGCAACTCGCAGATACAGTTTATGTACGACGACATGCCGACATCGCTCTCGGGCTCATACACCAAGACCCACTGCGCCCTTGCGTCGGCCCTGAAGAGCTCAAACGCCAAGAACGGCTACCAGTCGGACGCCTTCGACAAATTCCTCTCGGGCATACCTGTCGTGCGCCAGCGCGTCGAGTCGCAGTATCAGGGCCTCAGCTATCCCGATGCCGGCTTCATCAAGGGCACGGCCCAGGCCGGCATACCCTTCGACCCTGAGGTAGGCACCGTCAGCGAGACTTCGAGCGACGTGCTCATTCCCGCCTTCATCGCCGCCTATTCGGGCAAAGACCCGCGCAAGATCTATCTCGACCCCTTCCCGTCGTTCTCGGCTGTGCTGCCCAACTGGCGCATAACCTACGATGGCCTTATCAACATGGGCAACATGAGGTCTATATTCAAGACCTTCACGCTGACCCACGCCTACCAGTGTACCTACTCGGTCGGCTCCTACAACTCATACCTCAACTGGGTGAGCGCCGACGGCCAGCGCCTCGGCTTCACGCTCGACGAGCTGACGGGCCGCCCGATACCCTCGTCGCCCTACAACATCTCGTCGGTGGCCATCACCGAGCGCTTCGCTCCGCTCTTCGGCGTCAACGTTACGATGAACAACAATGTGCAGTTCAACGCCGAGTACCGCGACCAGCGCACGCTGACGCTCAACACCTCGGCCGGACAGGTCGTCGAGGCCACCACGCGCGGCATCACCATCGGCGCCGGGTATAAGTTCGTAAACTTCAACACCGTGCTGAAAATCAAAGGTTCGCAGCAGGGCGTCAGCAACGACCTGACGGTCAACGCCGACGTGTCGTTCCAGAACAACCAGGCCCTGATACGCCGCATCGAGAGCAACTACACCCAGCCCACAAGCGGCACCAAGACCGTCAACATCAACTTCACGGCCAGCTATGTGCTGAGCCGCCGCCTGACCCTGTCGGCCTACTTCGACCACCAGGTCAACACACCTATAGTCACAACGAGCGCCTATCCGACCACCAACAGCTCATACGGCATCTCGGTCAACCTCTCACTCGCACGTTAATCACGACAAAACGAAAAGACACCTCGCAGATATACTTTTATCATTCTTATAGGCAGCCTGCTCGGGTAACGGCGACAAGTCGGACTACCGGGCATTCTGCGACAGCGTCGCGACGCTCTCGCCCGGCGAAGCCTATTCCCTCTGCCGCACACGTCTCGCAGCCGACCCTGACGCTGACGGACGCCTCTATCACGCCGCTTACTACAAGGCCATCGACGCCGACTCGGTCACAGACTACGCCCGACTGCTCGACTCAATCAGCGTCGCCGGCGGCAAATCGCCAAACCGCAATTATATAGCCGCCTTCCGTTCGGTCTGCTCATATGTTAACGTGATTCCTTATATCGAACTCACGTTAATTTACTGATTTTTTTTATTCCGGCATCAGCTGGAGGGTGGGGCGGAGGGAGGAGAGGCCGAAGACGGCGCCGACGCGGGGCGAGTTGAAGATGATTTTGGCAAGGGTGGTGACGTCGACGTCGAGGGTGAGGCGGCGGATGGTCGAGTCGGCGTAAGTGACTGTGCCACCGCTGATGATGTAGACGCCGTTGTTCTGCGGGATGAGGCTGTCGTGGACTCGTATGACCTGCTCGGCCTTGGCGTCGTTGGCGGCGACGGCTCCGAGGAGCAGACTCACGTCGGTGATGCGCGCCATGCCGCCGGGGCAGAGCGCGGCGGGGTTTGACCCGGGAATGGCGTCGACGACAAACATCAGGTCGGGGTATTCTTTTTTGAGTTCACCGAGGACGGCTTCGGCGGCGCTGTCGTCGACGGCCATCAGCAGGCGCACATGGAGGCTGTCGTTGCCCGGAGCGGCGAAGGCCATGGCACAGGTGACGCCGTCGTCGCCTGCCACGGCGACCGCCATGCCGCCGTCGAGGCGAGTGTCGCTTAGGGCGTAGTCATAGTCGGCGCGGCTGTGGATGACCGTGGCCTCGCGCAGCTGCTCGAGACGGCTGAAGTCATCGTAATCGGGCTCGACGCGGCGGTAGTCCCCGGCGATGTTGAAACGGTGGGCCGAGATATAACGCCGGCGTTCACTGTAGAAGACTGTCGTGAAACCGAAGCGCTCATAGTAGTAAAAGAGCCTCTCGGAGGCCGGGATTAGGCTGACGAGAGCATAGCCGCGGCTGTGTGCCTCGGTTAGGGCTTCTTTGACGAGTCCGCTCATCAGCCCCTTGCCGCGATGGGGTCGCGCGGTCGATGCGCCGAAGATATAGCCAGAGTCGAACACCGCGTCGCCGAACTTCATGCCGTAGCTGTCGAGCATCAGCGAGCCGGCGATAGCACCGTCCTGCTCGACAGTCAGGGCGCTGCGCTCGTCGAAGCCCGACGAAAAGTAGAAGTCGAGCCACTCGCGGCCGACGCCGAAGTTATCTTTGAACAATTGCCTTATGCCTGTCTTTATATCCATGTTTAATCGAGTCATTTGTAAACCGCTCTGTCGCAGACACCGTCGCCGGCAGGGACGCAGCCAGGGCGGAGTATCAGCCGCAGAGCCGATGAGTGTTTGAAGTAGCTCCAGGTCCAGTTGAGCAGGACGATCATCTTGTTGCGCATGCCCAAGAGGCTCATCAGATGCACAATCATCCATGTCATCCACGCAAACCAGCCCTTGAAGTGAAGATATTTGAGGTCGACGACCGCCATGTTGCGGCCGATCGTGGCCATCGACCCCTTGTCGTTGTAGGCGAAGGGCTCGAACTCGTGGCAGCTGTTGAGGTTCTCGGCGAGCTTCTCGCCCTGCTGTATGGCGACTTGAGCCAACTGCGGGCAGCCGTGGGGGTAGCGCTCGTCGGTGTGGATGCAGATGTCGCCGATGGCGAAGACGTGGTCGATGCCTGTCTCTTATACACATCTGACGCTGCCGACGATATGCAGTGTGTA
>CALZQD010000037.1 GCA_945828175.1 uncultured Bacteroidales bacterium
CACGGCCGAGTCGTTCCTTAATGAATTCTTCGCCACCATCGAGGATGGTCTCGCCGGCGGCGAGACCATAAAAATCAAAGGCATAGGCTCTTTCAGCCGCAGCGATGCCGCAGACGAGCCCGTCGTCTTCACCCCCGAAAAAGACTTCATCGACGCCGTCAACACCCCCTTCGAGATGTTCTCGGCCGTCGACATCGACGACAGCATCAGCGACGAAGACCTCACCGCCGACGATGCAGAAGAAACTACCGCGGCCGATGAAGAAGAAACCGCCGAGGAGGTCGTTGAGACTGATGAAACCGATGAGGCCGATGAGGTCGTTGAGCTTAATGAAGCGGCTGAGCTTGAGGAGGCCGATGAAATTACCCAAGCCTCCGATGAAGCCGATAACTCCGAGAGTTCCGATAACACCGATGAGTCTGACCCGTCTGACCCGTCCGACTTGTCTGACCCGTTTGACGCCCCCGATAACTCCGATAGCTCTGATAGCTATAATGTCTATAATAGCTACGATAGCTATAATAGCCCCGATGAGCCCGATTCCCAGGGCAAAAAACCCTTCATCTACGGCCTTATAATCGGCCTGGTGGCCGGTTTTGCCTGCGGTTGGATTGTATCGTCTTATCTCAGCAATAAAGACAGTCGCGACGCCGAGGTCATCGCTACCGCCGACGAGGCAATCGACAACGACAAGGCATTGGCCGACAGCATCGCCGAGCAGACAGAAGACGCCGATTCAATCACGACCGACACCCTCGTCGCCGTCAGCGAAACCGTCGTCACCAACGAGGTCAAACCCGTCGAAAAACCTAAGGCCGTCGTCACCGACACCATCCGCTCAAACTGTTTCCTCACCACGATGGCGCGCCGCTATTACGGCAAGATGGAATACTGGGCTTTCATCTACGAAGCCAACGCCGACAAGCTCGGCCATCCCAACCGCATCAAGCCCGGCACCGTCGTCGTCATCCCCCCGGTTGACGAAATCCGCCGGGGCCAAAGCGACGCCGAGACCCTGCAGCGGGCCAAAGCTCTCGGCAAGGAAATCTACGCCCGATACGAGTAATCGAGTCCTGTCGGATGAGTAATAGAGCCTGTCGTACAATAAATGTTAAACATTTAAAGACTTAAAGACTTAATATATAAATTTAACATTCGCCGCCAAGTATTTAGTTGTTATAATATTAATTTTGTATCAGCTTTGGGATACGAATGTAATCTCGCGTCCCCACTGTTAGATTATTAACATAAACTATTATAACAGCACTTATGAGTGAATCTGTAAACATCAGAGAATTAAACAATCTCGTAGCAAGCAAGAGCGATTTCATCAACCTCATCACACACGGCATGGACCGCACTATCGTCGGTCAGAAACATCTCGTCGAATCACTGCTGATCGCACTGCTTTCAAACGGCCATATTCTTCTCGAAGGCGTCCCCGGCCTGGCCAAGACACTTGCCATCAAGACGCTCGCGCAGCTGATTGACGCGAAATACAGCCGTATACAGTTTACACCCGACCTTCTCCCTGCCGATGTGACAGGTACGATGGTCTACAGCGTCAAAAACGAGCAGTTCCAGGTAAAGAAAGGCCCGATTTTCGCCAACTTCGTCCTCGCCGACGAAATCAACCGTGCCCCGGCTAAAGTCCAGAGCGCCTTGCTCGAGGCAATGCAGGAGCGTCAGATCACTATCGGCGACAAGACATTCGCTCTCGACGAGCCCTTCCTCGTCATGGCTACCCAGAACCCCATCGAGCAGGAAGGCACCTACCCCCTGCCCGAAGCTCAGGTCGACCGTTTCCTCATGAAGGTCGTCATCGGCTATCCCAGCAAAGACGAGGAGAAAATCATCATCCGTCAGAACATCTCTAACGAGAAACATACCGTCGAGCCTCTCGTCCGTCCCGCCGAGATCATCGAAGCCCAGAACATTGTCGACCAGATCTACGTCGATGAAAAAATCGAGCGCTACATCGTCGACATCGTCTTCGCCACCCGTTTCCCGGCCGACTACGGTCTGAACGACCTCACCGGCATCATCGCCTTCGGCGCATCGCCCCGTGCCTCGATCAGCCTCGCCAGAGCCGCCCGCTCGTATGCCTTCCTCCACCAGCGCGGCTTCGTCATCCCCGAAGACGTCATCGCCGTCTGCCACGACGTGCTCCGTCACCGCATCGGCGTCACCTACGAGGCCGAGGCCAACAACATCACCACCGACGAGATCATTACCGAAATCCTCGACAAAGTTCAGGTTCCCTGAGCATTATAACCTGGCATCAGCCGCCAACCGACATAATATATGGATTCGACAGAACTTCTTAAAAAAGTTCGCAAGATTGAGATAAAGACTCGCGGACTGTCGCAAAACATCTTCGCCGGAGAGTATCACTCGGCCTTCAAGGGCCGCGGCATGATGTTTTCGGAGGTGCGCGAGTATCAGTACGGCGACGACATCCGCGACATCGACTGGAATGTCACCGCCCGCCACAACCGCCCCTTTGTCAAGGTCTACGAAGAAGAACGCGAGCTTACCGTGATGTTGCTTGTCGATGTCTCGGGCAGCCGCAATTTCGGCGCTGTCGGCGAAGAAAAACGCCAGATTATCGCCGAAATATCAGCCACTCTCGCCTTCTCGGCCACTCAGAACAACGACAAGATCGGAGCCATCTTCTTCTCTGACAAAATCGAGAAATTCATTCCCCCGAAGAAAGGAAAGAAGCATATCCTCTTCATCATCCGCGAGCTCCTCGAGTTCAAGCCCGAGCACCGCGGCACCGACATCGCCGCAGCCGTCAGATACTTCTCCGACGCCATGAAAAAACGCTGCACGATGTTCCTGATCTCCGACTTCATCGACAACAGCGACTACACCACCCCGCTCAACATCTCGTGCAACAAGCACGATGTCATGGCCATCCAGGTCTACGACCGCCGCGACTCGCAGATGCCCGACGTCGGCCTGATGCGCATCGCCGACCTCGAGAGCGGAGCCACACGCTGGATCGACACCTCGTCGTCGAAGACCCGCAAGGCCTACGACAAATGGTGGTACGACCGCCAGCAGCGTATGGCGTCGATCTTCCGCTCGTCGCACGTCGACTATGTCTCTGTCGCCACCGATGAAGACTATGTGATTGCCCTGATGGGCCTGTTTAAGAACCGCGGAGCGCGCTAAACAATATTAATATGTCTAACATATCGAAATATATCTGCATTTTTCTCGCCGCGGCATCGATGTCGGGCGCAAGCCTCGACGCCCGCGCGGCCCGTCTGAGCGTCTCGGCCTCGGTCGACTCGACCACGCTCATCCAGGCCTCAAAGGCCATGATCAAAGTCGAGGTCAGCGGTGCCGGCGACGGCGGTCAGCTTGTGGCTGCTCCCGAAGCCGGTCAGGATTATAACGGCATCGAAGTCTCGTCGATCAAGGCCGACACCGTCAAGCTCGGCGACGGCATGTCGAAGATTGTCTACGACATCGCCATCCAGCCCTTCGACCCCGGCACGTTCACCCTGCCGCCCTTCGCCTACGCCGTCGGCAGCGACACAGCCCGCTCTGAGGCCCTGACGCTGAAAGTGCTCGAGGTCGACCTCGACAGCCTCACCGACATCAACCCGATGGAGAGTGTCGTCTCAGTCAACCGCCGCTGGTATGACTTCATACCCGACTGGACCATCTGGATTCTCGTCGGCATCCTCGTCGCTGTCATCGCCGTCGCAGCTTACCTGCTGTTCAAACGCGACAAGAACGTCTTCGTCAGAAAGAAGAAAGAGACACCGCCATACGACCTCGCCGTCATGCGCCTCAACGAGCTGCAGGCCAAGAAACTGCCTCAGAGCGGCCGCGACAAGGAATACTACACCGAGCTCACCGACATCCTCCGTCAGTATCTCGAGGGCCGCTTCGGCATAAACGCCATGGAGATGTCTTCGACCCAGATTATCTACGCGATGCGCCACAACGCCGAGACCAAGCCTGGTTCCGACCTGATGAAACAGGTGCTCGAAATCGCCGACTTCGTCAAGTTTGCAAAAGTAAGGCCTCTGCCCGACGACAACGTCAAGTCGTTTAACTCGGCCCTCAAGTTTGTCGAGGATTCAAAGCCCCTGCCGCCTGCCGAAGAAACCGACGCAGAAAAAAAAGAAAAAACAGATAAAAAATAAGCAACGATGCAATTATATCAACCGCAATATCTCTGGTTATTTCTCATATACATTCCTCTGATCGGATGGTATATTTGGAAACAGCGCAACGCCCACGCTTCCATGGCCCTGTCGTCGATACAGGCCTTCGCACCCGTCGGCCGCACATGGAAACTCTACCTGCGCCACGCCCTGTTTCTGTTGCGTCTCGCCACGATAGGCTGCCTCATCATCGTCCTCGCCCGTCCGCAGCTCAAAGACAACTGGCACACGACCTCGACCGAAGGCACCGACATCGTCATCGCCCTCGACGTCTCGACCAGTATGCTCGCGCGCGACTTCGAGCCCGACCGTCTCGAGGCCGCCAAGAGAGTCGCCGCCAAGTTTATCAACGGACGCGAGTCTGACAACATCGGCCTCGTCGTCTTCGCCGGCGAAAGCCTCACGGGCGTACCCATGACCGTCGACCGCCGTCAACTCATCAGCTACCTCAGCGGCGTCACGACCGGCATGGTCGAGGACGGCACCGCCATCGGCGACGGCATCGTCACCTCGCTCAACCGCCTCAAAGAGGGCAAAGCCAAGAGCAAGAGCATCATACTTCTCACCGACGGTTCTAACAACACCGGCATCGCGACGCCGCTCATGGGCGCCGAGGTCGCCAAGGAGATGGGCGTCAAGATCTACACCATCGGCATCGGCACAAACGGCATGGCCGAGTACCCCACCCCCAACATGTTCGGCCGCATCGAGTATGTCCGCCAGCCCGTCGTCATCGACGAAGCGACCCTCAGAACCATCGCCGACAACACCAACGGCAAGTATTTCAGAGCCACCGACAACCAGGTGCTCGAAAATATCTTCAGCGAGATCGACGCCCTCGAGAAAACCCAGATGGACGTGCGCCACTTCTCTCACACCGAAGACAACTATATGATGTGGGCGTGGCTCGCGTTAGCCTTCTTCGCTATCGAGATGCTCCTGCGCTACACCGTTCTGCGTTCGATACCCTAACAGCATAAACTACTAAGATTATGTTTGATTTTGCATATCCGTTACATCTATATCTCCTGATACTCGTCGTCGTCATCGGGCTGCTCTATGTGTGGTCGCGGGCGTCGCGCCGCCGCAAGCTCAAGCGTTTCGGCCGCCCCGACATCATCGAGTCGCTCATGCCCGACGCCTCGCGCTATAAGCCGACAGTCAAGATTTGCCTCCAGCTCCTCGCCCTCGCGGCGCTCGTCATCGTCATCGCACGCCCGCGCGCCGGTCAGAAAGAGAACGAGCAGAGCCTCAACGGCATCGAAATCATGATTGCCTTCGACGTCTCGAACTCGATGCTCGCGTCGTCGACCGACGACCCTAACGGCATCTCGCGCCTCGACCGCGCCCGCCTCACCCTCGAGCGCCTCGTCGACAAGCTCGAGAACGACAAGGTAGGCCTCGTCATTTTCGCAGGCGAGCCGAAACTCCAGCTGCCTATCACCACCGACTACATGTCGGCCAAGATGTATCTCAACGAACTCTCGCCCAAGCAGATTTCATTCCAGGGCACATCGCTCGCCGAAGCCATCAAGATGGCCGCCGGCAGTTTCTCGCCCGCCGAAGACGTCCATAAGGCCATAATCCTCATCACCGACGCCGAAGACCACGAGGGCGCCGCCGTCGAGGCCGCCAAGGCAGCTCAGGAGGCCGGCATCCAGGTCGATGTCATCGGCCTCGGCTCGGCCAAGGGTGCGCCCATCCCTGTCGACGGCAAGAAAGGCGAGTATATGCGTGACGCCGACGGCAACATCGTCACGACCACCGTCGACGAAGCCACCGGCAAGGCAATCGCCGAGGCCGGCGACGGCATCTACGTTAACGGCGCTTCGAACAAGGCCCTCGACCAGCTCGTCGAGAAGCTCGACCAGCTCGAGAAATCTGAGTTCAAGACCGTCAGTTATAAATCGAGCGCCGAACAGTTCCCCACTTTCGCATGGCTGGCGCTGATTCTCCTCATCATCGACATCTTCGTGCTCGACCGCAAGATCGGCTGGCTCAAAAACATCAACTTCTTCAGCAAGACAAAATGAAAAGATTTGACATAAGACAAACGATACTGCTCGCAATCGCCCTCACAGCAGGCGCGGGATGGTCTTTCACGGCTTCTGCGGCCGATGTTAAATCGACCAAAGCCGAGCGTAACCTCATCGTCGAAGGCAACAAGGCCTTTGCCGACAGCAACTTCATCGCCGCCTTTGACTTCTACGAAAAGGCGCTGACAGCCAACCCGCTGTCTGATGCTGCGACATATAACAAGGCCGTCACGCTGACCTATCTCGTCAGCGAGGACAATAAAAACACGCCCAACGATCCGCGCGTCAAGGCGGCCGAACTCTTCGAGACCCTGACACGCACCGCCACCGACAAGACCATCGCCGAAAAATCCTTCTACAACCTCGGCAACATGGCTTTCCGCGACGGCGACTACGGCAAGGCCATCGAGAACTACAAGGGAGCCCTGCGCATCAACCCCGACAACAAAAAGACTCGTCAGAACCTGCGAATCGCCCAGCTGCAGCAGAAGCAGAATCAGGATCAGAACCAGGATCAAGACAAGCAGGACGAACAGCAGCAACAACAGCAACAGCAGCAACAGGAACAACAACAGCAGCAACCCGAAATGACCCAGAACGCCGAGCAGATTCTCCAGTCGGTTCAGAATAAAGAAAACCAGACCCGCAAGAAAGCCAACGAACAGCAGGTCAACGGCGGCCGCAAAACCACAGATAAACCTTGGTAAAACAATGAAAGCTATCAGTCTACGTTTCATACTATTTTTCATCACTCTGCTCTCGGCAGGCATTGCGTCAGCTCAGGCCGATTTCAGACTGATACCGCCGCAGACCGTCATAGCCGGGCGGAATTTCTCTGTGACGTTCAGATTGTCTAACGCCCAGGGCTCGGCGCCCTCGGCTCCCGAGCTCAAAGGCTGCGACCTACTCTACGGTCCATCGGTGTCGACGATGTCGAGCAGCCAGATCATCAACGGCCGCGTCTCGTCGAGCTCGTCGGTCGACTATACTTTCATGTACCGCGCCAAGACGCCGGGCGAAGTCACCGTCCCCGAGGTGTCTGTCACCGTCAACGGCAAGCGCATGACCTCGCGTCCGGCCACCTTCAAGATCCTCGCGCCCGACAAGACCACGGGCAGCCAGGGCAGCGCCGGCGGCCACGTCAGCGCCGACGACATCACGACACACAAGCCCGGCAAGGTATCGCCCAACGACCTCTTCATCAGAATTTCATTCTCGAAGTCGAAAGCCTACGAGCAGGAACCCGTGCTTGCCACGATCAAGGTCTACACCAAATACAACATCTCGAGCTTCATGGTCACCCAGCAGCCGGCATTCGACGGTTTCCTCTCTGAGGAGATGCCCGTGACACTCGAAGCCGAGCTCGAGAACTACAACGGCCAGAATTACTACTCGGCCGTGCTCAAGCGCTGTCTGCTCTACCCTCAGAAAAACGGCAAGCTGACGGTCAACTCGGGTAAATACGAGCTGACAATACAGCAGTATGAGACCGTCGACATGGGCTACTTCAGAACCCAGCGCCCCGTCGAGCGTCAGATAACTACAGAGTCAAACGCCGCGTCGATCATCATCGAGCCGCTGCCCGAACCCAAGCCCGCCGGATTCAACGGCGCCGTCGGACGCTTCACCGTTTCGACCGACTTGCAGCCCGAGCTCCTCAAGACCAACGAGGCCGCAACGTACTCATATATAATTAAGGGTACAGGTAACATCAAATACCTCAAGGAGCCTGTCATCGACTTCCCCGCCGGCATCGACACCTACACCCCCAAGACCGACATCGACACCCACATAGCCGGAGCCAACACGACCGGTACGTTCCGCATCGACTACACCATCGTGCCCCAGGAAGTCGGCAAGTTCACCATCCCCGGCGTGCCCTTCTCATACTTCGACATCGACAAGAAGCAGTATGTCACCCTCGACACCAAGTCATATGAGATCAACGTCGCCCGCGGCGCCTCGACCTCGGCTGTCGTTGAGCAGCGCGCCATCGACAAGACCATCGACGACATCCTCCACATCAAACCTTCGGGCGAGCACGAGTTCTACACTCCGGTGTTTGTCTTCAACAAGCTCTACTACTGGCTCGCCTTTGTCATCGTCGTGCTGATACTCGTCGGCGTAGTCATCGTCTACCGGCGCCGTCTCAAATTCAACGCCGACATCAGCGGCAAGAAGCTCGCCCGCGCCAACCGCGTCGCCGTCAAGCGACTCAAACAGGCCCGCGCGTTCATGAACGCCCACGAGAACGAGAAATTCTATGCCGAGCTCTCAAAAGCCATGTGGGGCTACCTCAGCGACAAGCTCGGCATCGCACCCTCGCAGCTCGTCAGAGACAACATAGCTCAGAAACTCCAGGACTTCGGCGCCCGCCGGGAAGACATCGACAACATCATCGACGTCCTCGATCAGTGCGAGATGGCCCGCTTCACCCCGTCGCATACCGACAGTGAGGTCAGTGAACTCTACAGCCGCGCCGGCGCCGCCATCAAGGGACTCGAAGACGTAAAGAAACGATAAAACGTTCAACAGCAATGAAACTCAAAGCAATCATTCTTTCACTCGCTATAATTCTCGGCGCTATGACCTGCGGCGCTCAGACATCGCTCGCCGTCCGCGCCGACTCGGCATACAACAGCGAAGACTACACCCTCGCGGCCGACCTTTATCAGAAGGCCATCGACGACGACGGCGTCAGCTCAGAGCTCTATTACAACCTCGGCAACGCCTTCTTCCGTCAGGGCAAGCTCGGCAAAGCTATCATCAGCTATGAGCGCGCCCTCAAGATTGACCCGTCGAACAGCGACGCAGAGACAAACCTCAACTTCGTCAAGACCCGCATCGTCGATGCACCCGAAGACGACAGCAGCTTCCTGAGCAACCTCCATTCGTCGGTCGTCTCAACCTTTTCGCCCGATGCATGGGCGTGGCTGACCTTCCTCGTCTTCCTCATCCTCTGCGGCACCATCGCCCTATATATCTTCTCGGGCAATATCATGCTGCGCAAGACAGGTTTCTTCGGCGGATTCGTCGTACTGATAATCTTCGTCTACCTCCTTGTCATATCGTCGCAGACAGCCCGTGCGCCCTTCGCCCACGACACAGCCGTCGTCATCGTGCCGACTACAAACCTCTCGTCGACCCCGCGCACACCTAAAAACAAGACCGAGAAGACCGTCGCTATCCACGAAGGCACCAAAGTCGAGATTGTCGACTCAGTCCTCACCCCTGACGACCCTGTCGCCGGCAAATGGTTCGACGTCAAAATCAACAACTCCACCCGCGCCTGGGTCAACGCCTCCGACGTCGAAAAGATCTAACGCCCTCTCAAGAAAGAACATAAATCAGAAGGTAAAAAGGGCAAAAGATTTTTACAGTTTAGTAGGGCTGTGCCATGGCACATCCTCGAGAAGGCACGGCTTGAGATGCGATAGACTCCCGCCTATCGCTGTAACACTTAGACTATTACACCCGCGGTCTCATCCTCGAAGCCTCGAAGAGGCGAGGCCGTGGTTATAGTCTGCGTTTTTCAAACGCAAAGTCTTTGCTATTGCATTCCCGCGCAGGCCGGCGCAAAGCGCCTCGGCCTACGCGGCCACCGGTAAAATTTTTGTCCTTGCTCCGAGCTTCAGCGAGGCCCCTCAACAGGCATCTATCATCCTAAGCTATTAAAGTGCGGCCTCGAGCTCGAGGCCGTATAGATGCAGTGTGGAGCGAGGGTTTCAACCCTCGCAGCTAAAGTATTAGTCTGCAACGGTTAAAACCGTTGCTCCATAGGCTGCGCACTGGGAGCCCGCGGTCTCACGACCGTGGGAGGAATCACTGAGCATCAATGAGGTAGCTCAGGCCGGAGGCCTGAAATCTTGTTAACC
>CALZQD010000038.1 GCA_945828175.1 uncultured Bacteroidales bacterium
CGCCAGCGGCAAAACCGGCATGGGCGTCCCCGAGATACTCCGCGCCATCGCCGAACGCATCCCCGCACCCAAAGGCGACCCCGACGCTCCGCTGCAGGCGTTGATCTTCGACTCGGTCTTCAACTCGTTCAGAGGCATCATAGCCTATTTCAAGATTGAGAACGGCACGATAAGCAAAGATGACTTCGTCAAATTTGTGGCTACGGGCAAAGAATATCATGCCGACGAAATCGGTGTGCTCAAACTCGACATGTCGCCCCGCGACACCCTGTCGGCCGGCAATGTCGGTTATATCATTTCGGGCATCAAGACATCGAAGGAAGTCAAGGTCGGTGATACCATCACCCACGTCGCCCGTCCCTGCGACAAGGCCATCGAGGGATTCGAGGAAGTCAAGCCCATGGTCTTCGCCGGTGTCTATCCCATCGAGACCGAAGACTTCGAGAATCTTCGCGCATCGCTCGAAAAGCTGCAGCTCAACGACGCGTCTCTGACATTCACGCCCGAGTCGTCGATGGCGCTCGGCTTCGGTTTCAGATGCGGCTTCCTCGGCTTGCTCCACATGGAGATCATTCAGGAACGTCTCGGCCGCGAGTTTGACATGGATGTCATCACCACCGTGCCCAACGTAAGCTATCGCGTCTACGACAAGAAAGGCAACATGACCGAGGTCCACAACCCTTCCGGCCTGCCCGAACTGACGCTGATAGACCATATAGAAGAGCCGTATATCCGCGCCACAATCATTACGACCGCCGAATTTATCGGCCCGATAATGACCCTCTGCCTCGGCAAGCGCGGCGAACTCGTCAAGCAGGAATACATCTCGGGCAACCGCATGGAGATGACCTTCGACATGCCATTGGGCGAAATCGTCATCGACTTCTATGACAAACTCAAGAGCATCTCTAAGGGCTATGCCTCGTTTGACTACCACCTCAGCGACTTCCGCGAGTCGCGCCTCGTCAAGCTCGACATCCTGCTCAACGGCGAGAGCGTCGACGCTCTGTCGACCCTGACCCATGCCGACAACGCCGTGACCTTCGGCCGCCGCATGTGCGAGAAACTCAAGGAGCTGATACCGCGCCAGCAGTTCGACATCGCCATCCAGGCCGCCATCGGCGCCAAGATCATCGCCCGCGAGACGATAAAGGCCGTGCGCAAGGATGTGACTGCCAAGTGTTACGGCGGCGATATCTCGCGTAAGCGCAAGCTGCTCGAGAAGCAGAAGAAAGGCAAGAAGCGCATGAAGCAGATCGGCTCGGTCGAGGTGCCGCAGAAGGCTTTCCTCGCCGTACTGAAACTTGATTGAGAGATACAAACAAATTTGACAATGCTCTGACCGTGCGGTTCAGAGCATTGTCTTTGTGTGAACAGACATGTGAGATGTTTGTTAAAATATATTGAAAGAATGTGTGTTTGGCACATAAATACAACTATTTATGGAGAAAAATAAGCAAAGCAGATTTGAAAGCAGTTATTCGGCCGACGAACACAGCGTGTTCTATGCGGCCAGTCAGGCAATAAGACGTCATGCCTCAGGCGGTAATGTGCTGATTGCAGCAACGGTGTTGGCTCTGGTAGTTGCCAATATACCGGCGATAAATCACTATTATTTTGATTTTTGGAATCAGGAAGTCAGACTCCAGCTCGGAGACTTCAACATATTCAGCCACTCTGGCGAGCCGATGGACCTGCTCGCTTTTATCAACGATGCGCTGATGGCTGTTTTTTTCTTTTCGATAGGCCTCGAAATCAAGCGCGAAGTGCTTGTCGGCGAGCTCTCGTCGTTCAAACAGGCTCTGCTGCCCATCGTCGCTGCCATCGGTGGCATGATTGTTCCCGTTGCCATATATATGTTCTTTGCCAAAGGCACTGATTATTCAGGCGGCGCGGCAATACCTATGGCTACCGATATCGCCTTCTCGCTCGGCGTCCTTGCCATGCTCGGACGGCGTGTTCCGGTGTCGCTCAAGATATTTCTGACGACCCTCGCCGTGGTCGACGATATCGGCGGCATCATAGTTATCGCCGCATTCTATTCGACCCATATCGAGGCGATGCTTCTCGTCTATGCGGCAATCTTGCTTGGAGTGCTGCTGCTCGGCTCGCTGATGAGGATTAAATCAAAAATTTTCTACCTCGGAGTCGGCGGCGTCGTGTGGTTCCTGTTCCTCAATTCAGGCATACACCCGACGATTGCCGGTGTTCTCGTGGCTTTTTGTGTGCCGGCGACACCTGTCTTCGACCCCAAGCGTTATATAAAGATAATACGTTCGTCTATAGCACACTTCAGAGGTGAGGACGATCGGCTGCTCACCCGTCGCACCATTCTCAATAAAGACCAGATGAACTGGCTCAAGGAGGTCGAGTCGGCCTCTGATAAAGTCATCTCGCCGCTGCAGGACCTCGAGGACTCGCTGCATCCGATAGTCAACTATTTCATCGTCCCCCTCTTTGCCTTCGCCAACGCCGGCATCTACCTGCTCGGCACCGACCCTGCAACGATTTTCGAGGGCATATCGCTGGCTGTTGTCTGCGGTCTTGTCATCGGTAAGGTTACCGGTATTTTTGCCTTCTCATGGCTGACGGTCAAGCTGAAACTCGCACCGATGCCAGCACATGCCAGTTGGGCTATGATGGCTTCCGTCGCCATGCTCGGCGGCATCGGCTTCACGGTCTCGCTTTTCATTGCGACCCTGTCCTTCGGCGGCGCCGGCGCCCATATGGCCGACCTGCTCAATCATGCCAAGCTCGGCATCGTCGTCGGCTCGCTTCTTTCAGGCGTCATAGGCTTTCTGCTGCTCCACAAAACCCTCCCCAAAGCCTCCGAAATCGCCAGCGAAGAAGCCGAAGAATGAGCCAAAATACCTATTTTTGGCTATTTCAAATCTAACGGGCTTTGAGTAATTTTGCAGCGTGATTACTTACTAATGATTAGGTCGCAACGATAACTATGACTAAGACTGAATTTGACGCTAACGATACTCTCCGCTCTCTTATTAACCGTTACCCGAAATTGCTGATGGTGCTGAGACGTTTTCGTATCTCGCTCGGATTCGGTAATGCCACTGTCGGAGAAGTATGCGGCAAGGAGGGTGTCGATGCGTCGACTTTCCTTGCCGTAGCCAACTATCTGTGCACAGGTAAGAAAGATAACGGAGCTATCGACCTGCATTCGCTGATGGAATATCTGCGCAACTCGCATGATTATTTTCTCGGTTTCGCCCTGCCGTCGATACGCCGCAAACTTCTCGAAGCGCTGCCGGTCGCTCAGCCCGACAGCGTCTCGCTGCTGATATTGCGCTATTTCGACGATTATGTAGAAGAGGTCAAGGTACACATGGATTATGAAAACCGGTCGGTATTCCCCTATGTCGACGCCCTTCTCGCAGGTAATCAGACCAGCGGATTCGACATAGCGAAGTTCGAGGCCAGCCATGCGCCTCTCGCGCCTAAACTGCGTGAGCTTAAAGAAATTTTTGTAAGCCATTATCAAGTCAGCGGCAACGAAGATCTGCTCAACTCGGTGCTCTACGACATCATCATCTGCGAGCGCGACCTGCTGACCCACTGCGCCGTCGAGGACAATATCTTCGTCCCGGCAGTCGAGCACCTCGAGCTGATGGTGAAACCCGTCGAAATCGGCAGTCGACGCGGCGACGCAGTCTCGCACGAAAACGAGCTGACCCCGCGCGAACGCGAGATTGTCGCCTGCATCGCCCGCGGCCTGTCGACAAAAGAAGTGGCAGACCGGCTGAATCTGTCGGCCCACACCGTCAACACCCATCGACGCAACATCAACGGCAAACTCGACATGCACTCTGCATCAGCCATAACACTTTATGCTATAATGAACGGCATCATCGACATCTCCGAGGTGAAGAAATCGTGACGAAATTTTAAGAATTTAATATAGAAAGAGGTTTAGAGCCGTACCGGCTCTTATCACTGCAACGCTCTGTCAAGCGAGCTTTGCAGGGATTTTTCGTCTATTTGTCTAAAAATAATATAAATCGCGAGAGTAATTTGCATTTTTCACATTTAAATGTTAATTTTGACGCGAAGTGTTAAAACATAAAATCCGGTTAGATAAATTTTTCAAAAACAAACATTAGTTTTAATTGTTAACATAATAAAGGTTAATCTAACGACGACGCTCAGTCGATTTGTCGCTTTTAGGTTAAAATAATGAAGAAATGAAGAAACAGACAATCTGGATATTGACTATATTGATGGCAGTGACCTTTTTAGGGCTACTGTGGATTCAGATTATATATATGAAGAATATGGTCGAGATGCGCTACGAGCAGTTCTCTCAGGGCGTCAAGCAGAGCCTGCTCAACGTGGCCGTGCATCTCGAACAGGACGAGGCGCTCTATTATCTCGAGAAAGACGTCAATCAGATCAAGGCTTCGTCGCTCTACGCCCAGTATTACGGCGACCCTGTGACCCAGCTCGGCGGCGTGAAATATTCGTTTACGACGTCGACAGGTCTCGAAGCCAACCTCACCATCAAGGGCGACGCCTCTGAGATCAACAAGATACGCCGCGGCGACAAGGCCGTCGGGCGCCACTATCAGAACATGCAGAATGTCTACCGCGACCACTACCTCTATCAGAAAGGCATGCTCGACGATGTCATCCTCAATATCATTTCAACGGCCAGCGAGCGTCCCATCGAGGAGCGCGCCGACTCGTCGCTTGTCAGGCGCTATCTCCGCGAAGAGCTTGACACGCTCGGTTTTAATGTGCCCTTCGAATTTGCCGTGGTCAACCACCTCGGCACAGTTCAGTATAAGTCGGGCGGCTTCATGCCGACGACGGCCGACAACGACAACATGTTTGTCCAGACGCTTTTCGCCAACAACACCTCCGGCCGTCCCAACTTCCTCAAGGTCTATTTCCCGACCAAGGCCGACTTTATCTTCTCGTCAATCTCGTTCATGGTGCCCTCGTTTGCATTCACGCTCATCATGCTGATTGTCTTCGTCTTCACCATCATCGTGGCCTTCAGACAGAAGAAACTCACCGAGATGAAAAACGACTTCATCAACAACATGACCCATGAGTTCAAGACGCCCATATCCTCGATATCGCTGGCGGCGCAGATGCTCAACGACCAGACCGTCAGGAAGTCGCCAACGATGCTCCAGCAGATTTCGACCGTCATCAACGACGAGACCAAGCGCCTGCGTTTCCAGGTCGAGAAAGTGCTTCAGATGTCGATGTTCGACCGTCAGAAGACAACTCTCAAGCTCGAGGACATCGACGCCAACCTCGCCATTTTCAATATCGTAAATACTTTCAAACTCAAAGTCGAGAAATACGGCGGCCACATCACCGCCCACCTCGACGCCATGGATGCCATCGTCAACGTCGACGAGATGCACTTCACCAACGTCATCTTCAACCTGCTCGACAACGCCGTCAAATACCGCGATCCCGACAAGCCCCTCGACCTCAAGGTGCTGTCGCGCGACCTCCCCGGCGAGCGCCTCGAAATCACCATCGCCGACAACGGCATAGGCATCCGCCGCGAGGATCTCAAAAAAATCTTCGAGAAATTCTTCCGTGTCTCGACCGGCAACCGCCACGACGTCAAAGGCTTCGGCCTCGGCCTGGCTTACGTCAAGAAAATGGTCAACGAGCTCGGCGGCGAAATCAGCGTTGAAAGTACTATCAATGTAGGAACAAAATTTATAATTATATTACCATTAACAAAAAATTAGCTTATTATGGAAGAACGTATGCGTATACTGTTATGCGAAGATGATGAGAATCTTGGCATGCTTCTAAGAGAATATCTTCAGGCTAAGGGCTTCAACGCCGATCTCTTCGCTGACGGCGAAAGCGGTTACAAGGCCTTCCTGAAAGGAAAGTATGACATATGTGTGCTCGATGTCATGATGCCCAAAAAAGACGGCTTCGCGCTCGCACAGGAGATCCGCACCGTCAACTCTGAGGTGCCTATCATATTCCTCACCGCCAAATCGCTCAAAGACGATATCCTCGAGGGCTTCAAACTCGGTGCCGACGACTATATCACCAAACCCTTCTCGATGGAAGAGCTCGTCTTCCGTATCGAGGCCATCCTTCGCCGTGTCAAAGGCAAGAAGGGCAAGGAAATCACTATGTATAAAATCGGCAAATTTACATTCGACACTCAGAAACAGGTGCTTATGGTCGACGACAAAGTCACCAAGCTGACCACCAAAGAGTCTGAGCTCCTCAGCCTCCTCTGCGCCCACGTCAACGAAATCCTCGAGCGTAACTTCGCCCTCAAGACTATCTGGATCGACGACAATTACTTCAACGCCCGCTCGATGGACGTCTACATCACCAAGCTGCGCAAGCACCTTAAAGACGACCCCTCGATCGAAATCATCAACATCCACGGCAAGGGCTACAAGCTCATCGCTCCCGAGGTAGAGGCCGGCAAATAACGGCCTGCGTCCGACAGAAAACAACATACACAACCGACAGCCGGGAAAACTGACATACGTTCTCCCGACTGCCGGTTGTTACGCTGAATACCTTGACACACATAACCAAAACCAATACCTGACCTTATGAAAAAACTTATTTTCGCCCTCGGCGCAGCCGCTGCAGCGCTTGCTGCTGCCGCCTCGACTGACAACGATTACAGCCGTCAGACCTATTGCAATCCTCTCGACATCGATTACACTTACATGATTTACAACTCCGACAAGGACATATCTTACCGAGCCGGAGCCGACCCCGCGGTCGTCGAGTTCAGAGGCGAATACTATATGTTTGTCACCCGCTCTCACGGCTACTGGCGCTCAAAAGATCTCCTCGACTGGGAGTTTGTCAAGCCCGGACGCAACTGGTATCCGCAGGGCTGCAACGCACCTGCGGCGCATAACTACAAAGACTCGGTGCTCTATGTCTGCGGCGACCCGTCGGGTGCAATGAGCGTGCTCTATACCGACGACCCCGCCTCGGGCGACTGGGAGGCGACACCGGCCATTCTCCACGACCTTCAGGACCCCGACCTCTTCATCGACGACGACGGCCGCGCCTACATATTCTGGGGTTCGTCGAATGTCTATCCGATACGCGGCGTCGAGCTTGACCGCAACCATCGCTTTCTGCGCAAGGGCGAGCAGAAAGAGCTCTTCAACCTCGACCTCGCCAAACACGGCTGGGAGCGCTTCGGCGAAAACCACCTCGACACCGTCACCAATCTCGGCGGCTTTATCGAGGGCCCATGGCTGACGAAGCACAACGGCAAATATTACATGCAGTATGCTGCCCCCGGCACCGAGTTTAACGTCTATGCCGACGGCGTCTATGTCGCCGACAGCCCCATGGGCCCGTATAACTATCAGGCACATAACCCCGTTTCATATAAGCCGGGCGGCTACATCAACGGCGCCGGCCACGGCTGCACTGTCAAAGGTCCCGGCGGCAAATATTGGCACTTCGCCTCTATGGCTCTGTCTATCAACGTAAACTGGGAGCGCCGCCTCTGCATGTTCCCTGCCGGTTTCGACGCCGACGGCGTCATGTATGTCGACACCCGTTTCGGCGACTATCCCCGCTATGCGCCCGGCGAGGGCGTCAATGCCGGCAAGTTCCGCGGCTGGATGCTGCTCTCTTACGGCAAACCCGTCACTGTCTCGTCATCGGCGGGCGAATTTGACGCCTCGGCTCTTACCGACGAGCAGACGAAGACCTATTGGCTCGCCGTCGCCAACGACGAGCGACAGTGGGTGACGATTGACCTCGAGGGCCTTTGCGACGTCAACGCCCTGCAGATCAACTATCACGATTATAAAAGCGATATGTATGGCCGCTATGACAACCTCCGCCACCGCTATACGGTCGAAGTCTCAACCGACGGCGAGACATGGCAGACTATAGCCGACCGCAGCGGCAGCTATAAGGATACGCCCAACGCTTACATCGAACTCCCCGAGGCTGTCACGGCCCGCTATGTGCGCTATCGCAACATTGACGTGCCGACGCCTTCGCTTGCAATCTCCGAGCTTCGTGTCTTCGGCCTTGGTCACGGCAAAAAGCCCGCTGCGCCCAAGAACCTCAAGATCGTGCGCGACAGCGACCGCCGCGACGCCGTCATCAGCTGGTCGCCCGTCAAAGGCGCTCAGGGCTACAACATCCTGTGGGGTATAGCTCCCGACAAGCTCTACAGCTCGTGGATGGTCTACGGCGACGACAGCCTCACCCTGCGCGCTCTGACAACAGACCAGAGCTACTACTTCGCTGTCGAAGCCTTTAATGAAAACGGTGTTTCATCTCAGACTCAGACTATCTTCGTCGAGTAAAAGTCAGGCTCTAATAATATATGTATGGCGCGAATCCCCGTCGGATTTGCGCCATATTCTTTTCGCCATTGCCTTTAACCGGTGATTTCCTCTTTTTTTCAGCGCTTTTCGCGGCGGAGTTTGTTATTATCAAAAATTATTCTAAATTTGTAAGAGTTATGATTGAGCACATGAAAAAATATACGGTTCAGGAGCTTGCAGCTATGCTCGAGCCTTCGGGTCTGAGGCCTTCGCCCCAGCGTTTGGCCGTACTGTCTTATCTCAGTCATAGCACAACGCATCCGACTGTCGATGAGATATATAGGGCTTTGCAGCCTGATAATCCGAGTCTGTCGCGCGCCACAGTCTACAATACCTTGAACTCGCTCGTGGCCAACGGCATCGTGCGCGAACTCGACATTGACACCTCAAACCGCCGCTACGATTTCGCGGCTTCGGCGCCCCACGCCCACTTCTTCTGCCGTAACTGCGGCCGTGTCATCGATGTCGATATGAAAAACATAGAGTTGCCGCGCTCGGCCGACTTTGTCGTCGAGCAGCTTAACGTCAACTTCAAAGGTCTCTGCGCCGAATGTGCCAAGGCCGAATAATTCTTCTCATATAATCATTCAATACCGTATCGGGCAAGAATATCGAGCAGAGGCTGCTTGATTGACTGCATCCACAGATAGTATCCGAAGTCTGAGGGATGTGTGCCGTCGCACGTCGTCTCGTGATTGTCTCCGGCGTTGGGTTCGAGGAAGTAGATGTTGGGGTCATTGGCCATTGCTTCGGCGACGACGCGTCGGGCCATATCCTGTTTAGCCTGCTCGACTGCGTTATACTTGGTGTCGAAATTGCGGTGCTCGCGGTAAATTGTCTGCAGGAATATCACAGGCGTCGTCGGATGTTTGGCGCGCAGCGTGGCCATGAAGGGTTTGAAGTTGGCCTCAATCTCCTCGGCCGTAGGGTTTGAGAATGCGTCGAAGACGAATGCGTCGGCCGGTGTGTCGGCAAGCACACGCGCAAACGACTGCTGGAGCTTCGAGTTGCCGCTCACGCCGAGGGCAGGGGTGTGGATTCCCGTTGCACGCTCAAACTGCATTGGGTAGGCCATGCCGGCGCGCGATGTGGCGATGCCGTGGGTGAAGCTCGACCCCCAGAAAACGACGCGGTGGCGGAACGGATTGGCGATCGGTCGGACATAGCAGCCGGGAGTCACGCCGACCGAAATCGAGTCGACAATCGAGATTATAGGCAGGTAGAGCAGGCACTCTTTGTTGCCCGGAGCCATGTTTGACACGAGTTCGAGGATTTCGTTGTCTTTCTTGCGCGGAGTGTTGTTGCCGGCATAAATCCATCGGCCTTCGCCGTCTTTGATATAGAGGTCGGCGCCGGCTGCTGTCAGGTTGGTCTCGTTATAGGCCGAGTTCTTTTTGATATAATCGATTGTGAAGTAGACGCAGTCGCTGTTGGTCTCGAAGGCGAGTGCGAGTCCCGCCGGCTGCTGCACGAGCGTTTTGCGCTGATAGTCGGTGAAGCCGCCGTAGCGGGCCGTGTCTACGCGGGCATAGCGTCGCGGCGTGTCCATCAGTTTGTTGATGAGGGTCAGTTCGTGGCCGCTGACAAATTCGAGCGGCGGCAGTTTCTTTGCATCGGCAGCCAAAGCCGCGATGACGATGAGGAAAAAGATTAATTTTTTCATGGTGCTGTGGTGTTATTAAACAAGCTTTTAGAGTCGTGTCACAATCCCCACCCAGTCCGCTAAAAGGTCATCCGCCTCTGAGATATAC
>CALZQD010000039.1 GCA_945828175.1 uncultured Bacteroidales bacterium
GCTCGCGGCATTGCCTTGCACATTTATAATATATGAGTCGCCGCTGCGGCTTGTGAAAACTCTCGAGCAATTGGGCGAAGCCTGTGGCGAAGATCGCGAGGCATCGGTGTCGCGTGAGATCTCTAAACTCCACGAGACGACAGTCAGAGGCACCCTCGGCGAGCTTGTCGCTTATTTCAAAGCGAACCAAGCTAAGGGCGAGATTGTTATAATTGTTAAGGGAAGTGATGAACTTTCGAAAGAACGAATCCATAAAAATAAATATCAAGATAACTAATTTATTTAATGAGATGAAAAAAACATTATTATTCGGAATGGTCGCATTATTAGGCCTTGCGTCTTGTAATTCCGGCAAAAGTGAAGAAGAAGCGGCCGCAGAAGCACGCGCCGACGCTACCAAACAGGAGCTTGAAACAGCCGTGGCTGACCGCGACCAGCTGCTGAGCCTCGTCAATGAAATCAACACGGGCATGGAGCAGATCAAACAGCTTGAGAACATCCTCACTGTGACGAACAATATACCCGGCGAGACCACCGGCCAACGCGAGCAGATACAGAGCGACATCGCTGCCATTCAGAAAGCACTTGATGAAAGACGTCTGAAGCTCGCCGAACTCCAGAAGAAACTCGAAATCTCGAACCTCACAAACAACAACCTTCGCAAGACAATCGCCAGCCTTCGCAGTCAGATTGACAGCCAGGCAAAGGAAATCGAGACACTCAAGAGCAATCTCGGCGAAGCCAATGAACGCATCGGACAACTCGACGCCGCAGTCGACTCACTCAACGCAACGGTAACCGATGTAGCAAATGAACGCGATCTCGCACAGCAGGAGAGCATCGAGCTGGCCAACGAACTCAACACTTGCTACTATGTAATAGCAACGAAATCAGAACTGAAAGACCACAAGATCATCGAAACCGGCTTCCTGCGCAAGACAAAATTGATGAAAGGTGAATTCGACCAGAATTTCTTCACAACGGCTGACAAACGCACTCTGACGAGCATCGCCCTTCATGCCAAGAAGGCAGAAGTGCTGACCAATCAGCCCAAGGCTTCTTATAGCATCGAAGACCACAACGGCCAGAAGATTCTCAAAATCACGAATCCCGATCTTTTCTGGAGCTTAGGAAACTATCTCGTAGTTAAGATTGACTGATACACGAAACAAATTATTTGAAACGGCAGGGGCGCTCCGATTTGGGGCGCCCCTGTTTATGATGGTATTTGCCGAATGATTGGTCGACGGGTAGTTATTGTTGCGTGTCGTCGATTTGTTATTGTTGTTTGGTGATGGATTATTATTGCTGTTGTGTGTCGTTTTTATTGCTGCTTGTTCGAGGGGTAGAAGGTCTCGAAACTGCTGTCGCTATAAAATATCATTATCGACTGGACTTTTCTGACATTATCGCCGCAGGAGACGCGACCGGCAATGAAGCTGTCGATTTCTGCGTCGCGAGGACGGGTATCGCCGGGTGATTTTGCGTTTTTTTGGTCAGAAAGGTCGTTGTCGGGGCCGTAAAAATTATTTGAGCGTTTTTCCGTGTCAGAATTCGACGAGGTTGTATCTTCGTCAATTTCTTTTAGGTCAGGGAATAACGAGTCGGCTGCGGCCTGATTTGGTACGTTTTTAGCCTCTGAGATTTGAATATTTTCGGCCGACTCCATATCCCCATTGCCAAACAGGAGCCAGACGACGTTAAGTGCGGGGTAGGCCTCGTGGATCTTCGTGATGAATTCGTTGCTCACTTTTTTGTTGCGTCCATTTAATAGCTGAGACAGAGTAGGGCGCGGTATTGAAGCGGCGTCGGCAAACTGCGAACTGGCGATGCCAAGGTGCTCGATATAGATTTTTAAGCGGTCGACAATATCCATTTATATAGAATTTGAAATATTGAAATCAAAATTTGGTGTTGCAAATGTAATAACAATAATTGTAAATTCAAAATTTAAAATAATAAATAGTCGATTTGTGTTTGCAAATTCGATGGGCGCTACTAATTGTTTTACATATGTAAATAGCTTAAATTAAAAATTTAAAACGATAGTGTTATGTATTGTATATTAAGTGGTTGTGGCTTATAAATATATAGAAATCGATGGTTTGGTACTAAAGTTTCGAGTTATATGTTTTGATGCTTTAAAATTATGTCGTTAAATCGTATGAGAATGAATAGATTGCATTAAATGTTAAAGAAAATAATCGCTATAAATGGCGGTATTTGCTACTGTAAACTTAGAAAATTTAGATTCTTTTTGCAGCGCAATAGATTTTTAAATTCAGCGAAAGTTCTCCCTGGAATTAGGTTTGAAATAATTCCAGAATATGAATAGATGTCTTGTTTGCACTTGGGAACAGTCCGCCGTATGTATTCTATAGTTTACAATCGTATATAAACTCCCGGATAAAATTTTTGAGTTGTATATTGCGCGTCAATTTTAATTGCACGCTGTGCTTCGTTGATAATTATTAGTTGTTACAGTTTGCACCTCGACGATGCACATGGATGGCATCCTCGATCCATGCGATAAGAATGAAGGAAATGTGGCAACTTACCGCTAAATGAGCAGATTTGGCGTAGATTTAAATTTTCGCATTTTCCCATCAACGACAAAGTTTTTCAGATTGACGCAAGTTACATAATCTATATTATGTTAAATCAATTTATGAAACCCTATCTTTGGGGGTGTCATTGGCAGTTTTTTCATTTGTACACTTATTCTCTTATTCTCTTGTTCTCTTGTTCTCTTGCTCACTTGTTCATTTGTCCATTTATTCATTTGTTTATTTGTTCACTTGTTTTGGCGATTTTTGGTTGTTGGTTATGATTAATCGTTTATTGGTTTATTAGTTTGACGATTTCTCATCCTTCTTCTCTAATCTATGTTGCCTTAGTCGTTTTCTATGTTTTCGAATTTCGCTTGTGGTTGTTCATGAGACAATAAAGACAATGTTTATTTCGTAACTGGGCACACCGAAGCATAGCGCAGGAGTACCCGGTTGGCTGACACCTTACGGCTGATGTCTGTAAGACATATAAATAAGACGATTTCTGTATAAATCGATGTCTTACAGATATCTAACCATTCTTTTTTGTCTTACCGGGCACATCTCCTCCATGTACCTGGTTACGAACTCGCAGACGTCCTGCCGGACGTCAACCGGCTTCTATATTACTTATAATCAAAGTGTAATGCCTTAACTTAACTGCATTGTTTCTTGAGGATTTTTGTCCTATAATTGATTGGTAATTTGCGTTTGTCGGTGGCTTTTTGTTTTGTTTGCATCTTGTTTCTTAGTTTTATTACCCAGTTCGTTTCGAGGCGTAGCTATGTTTAAAGTATAACTAAATGCTTGAACTTCAGCAAAACTAACATAGTTTTAGCTGGTGGGCTTTTGTGTAAAACCTCGCTGAAACTCGGGGCTGAGATATAAATTTTATTTTTAAACTCGGAGTTATCGGTGCCTATCAACTGTGTTTAATACCGCGGTGGGCAGGAGCCTATCACGTCACAGGGAAGGTGGTTTGATGGATGGATTGTGAGACAATTGTGAGAATCGGGCGGGGAATATTTGTCGGGCGAGGGATTTGTGAGTATTTTTGCAGTATAATTGTTTCGTTATGGCAAATAAGTTTAATGCATGGATTGAAGCGGTCAGATTGAGGACCATTCCCGTGTCGATAGCGGGGGTTCTGACTTCAATCGGCTATGCTGTTTATGACAATAAGTTCTGCTGGCTACCTGCCACTTTATGCCTGCTTTTTGCGGTGTTGGCACAAGTGGCATCGAATTTCGCAAACGAGTATTATGACTTCAAACGTGGATTCGATAAGGTGGGGCGCGAGGGGCCGCGACGTTCTGTCACCGAGGGCGATATTTCGCCTAAGGCAATGAGAAACGCGACGTTTGCGACGCTCGGCGTGGCCTGTCTGATAGGCTTGTCGCTCACTTACTGGGGAGGCCTCCGGCTGATTGCCGTGGGCATTTTGATTGCTGTCGGTGTATTGGCTTACAGCACAGGTCCCTACCCTCTGTCACATCACTGCCTCGGCGAGGTTGCGGTGATCGTTTTCTTCGGCCTCATACCGGTCAATCTCACTTATTATCTGCAGACAGGATGCTGGTCGACGGAGGTTATGCTCGGATCGATAGCAATTGGCCTGATGGGCGCAAATGTCATCATAGTAAATAATTACAGGGATATTGACGACGATATGACCGTGGGCAAGAAGACGCTGACGGTTGTGATGGGCCTCGGATTCAGCCGTTGGCTCTATCTCGTCAACGGTCTTGCCGCTATTGCCCTTGTGGCACGGATATGGCTGAGCTGTAGCGCGGCATGGCTGGTGATACCTATTATATATATAGCCGTTCACATCGCGCTGTTTGTCAAGATCTCGCATCTGAGAGGCCGCGCGCTGAACAAGATGCTCGGCATGACGGCGATGCTGATGTTTTTCTATTCGCTCGGCTTCCTGCTGATGTGCTCGCTAAACTGAAATAATCTCATTATCAATATATCAATATGACCAAATATCAATTAGACATGACGGTGGTCGCCAACGAGGCGGCGGGAAGCTATCACCTGCTGAAGGTGACGCCGGCCGACGGCAGGCAGCTGCCCGAAATGGTGCCGGGACAGTTTGCCGAGGTTGACGTCCCCGACTCGAAGACTACATTTCTGCGTCGTCCGATCTCAATCAACAATGTTGACAGCGCGGATAATACGCTGTGGCTGCTCATTAGAAAGACCGGCGCCGGCACTGCCTCGCTGTGTGCAACAGAGACAGGCGCGAAGCTGAATATCGTGCTTCCTTTAGGCAACGGATTCTCGACTGCTGCGACGCGACCGCTGCTCATCGGCGGCGGCGTAGGCATCGCTCCGCTGCTCTATCTCGCGCGGAAATACAATGAAAAGGGAGTGCGTCCCACCCTCATCTTAGGCGCCCGCAGCAAGGGTGACCTGGCGTTGATAGAAGAGTTTGAGACCGTCGGCGATGTCTTTTACACGACTGAGGACGGCTCGCACGGCATCAAGGGTTTCGTGACAATGAGCGAGGCTTTCACGGCCGAGCACGACCTGATACAATGCTGTGGCCCGATGCCGATGATGAAGGCTGTAGCCGAGCGCGCGCGACAATTAGGCGTCGAATGCGAGGTATCGCTTGAGAATATGATGGCATGCGGCCTCGGCGCATGTCTCTGCTGTGTCGAACAGGATAACAAGGGGCATAACGTATGCGTGTGCTCGGAAGGCCCGGTCTTTAACATAAATCGCTTATCATGGTAAACTTAAATGTAAATCTCGGCCGGCTGCATCTGGCCAATCCCGTCCTGACGGCATCAGGCACGTTCGGCTATGGACGTGAATTCGCAGACTTCATAGACCTGAACGAACTCGGCGGTTTCATCGTTAAAGGCACAACGCTCGAGCCGCGCGAAGGCAATCCCTACCCCCGCATGGCCGAAACGCCGTCGGGCATGCTCAACGCCGTTGGCCTGCAGAACAAGGGCGTCGATTACTTCATCGAAAACATATATCCGCAAATCTCGGGCTGCAAGTCGCAGGTCATCGTCAACGTCTCAGGCGCCAAGATTGAAGACTATGTGGCAGTTTGCGAAAAGCTCGCGCCGCTCGACAAAATCGAGGCAATTGAGGTCAATATCTCATGCCCCAATGTCAAACAGGGCGGCATGGCCTACGGCACCACAACCGACGGCGCGGCCGAGGTGACTGCCGCTACAAGAAAGGCTTGGCCGAGACATCTCATCGTCAAGCTGTCGCCTAACGTCACGTCAATCACCGACATCGCCAAAGCCGTCGAAGGCGAAGGCGCCGACAGCGTATCGCTCATCAACACCATGCTCGGCATGGCAATCGACGTCGAGCGTCGCAAGCCTATGCTGTCGACGATAACCGGCGGTCTGTCGGGCCCGGCAGTAAGACCTGTGGCCGTGCGTATGGTATGGCAGGTCGCAAAAGCTGTAGCAATCCCCGTCATCGGTCTCGGCGGTATCATGAGCGGACGCGACGCGCTCGAATTCATCATGGCCGGAGCAACGGCCGTCGAAGTAGGCACCGCCAACTTTATCGACCCGTCGGTCACCGTGAAAATCATTAATGAAATCAGAGATTACTGCGAGCGTCACAACATCGCAGATATAAACGAGCTCAGAGGCATAATCTAAGAGCTGAGGAGACTCAAAAAGATAACGTGGGCAACAGGAGCTTTCCGTCATGAATAAGACGGCACTCTCCGTTGCTCACGTTTATTTCTATCGTACCGGAGACGAAGACCGTGGCCTCAGTCTCGCCCGTGAACGGATGTATCTCGTAGTGTCTGAGGTCGTCGGAGACCGTCACCACGGCCATCCTATACTCGCGGTCGGGTGTGATAATCCTGTGGGCGAGAAAACGCTTCATGGCTGTCAGTCTTTGTCGGCCTCGAGTTTCTTATGACGATAACGCTGACTGTATTTCTCGGGCGAGAAACGGTTTCTGACAAGCATGACGCTGTCGACCCAAATCGACGACGTCGTTTTGGGCGATGTGACGAGATAGCCCGAAATGCGCTCGACCTGACGGCTCGAATCGGTGTAGAACGAAAGCTCTTTCCAGCCGTCGCCGATGACATTGGCAGCATCGTATTCGACGGCTTTGTCGGCGTAGTTGACGGCGATGACCCACTTCGTGTCCTCGGGGTTGTTATAGAATTTGGCGCGCCAGGTGTAGTAGTCGCCTTTCTCCATATTGTCGTCTTTGTCTAGGCCGAAAGTAAGAATCGGCGAAGGCATGCGGTCGTTGAACTTGAGGAAATGCGCCCCACCCCAGACATCGACCGAGTCGCCGGCAATAGAGACCATTTCAGCCTTGATGCGGTTGCCGGTCTCCGATATGCGGCGGTCGAGAATCTCGATAGTCTTGTCGTAGACGGCCATATATTCGGCGATATTGTGGCCGTACCAGTAGAACGAGGTGTCGACTTTCGCCTGATCGACGCCGTGCTTCTCGTATATAGACTGCTTGAGCAGCTGCTTGAGCGAGTCGTTGTAATAGGCCGAACGGTTGACCTCGATGACAGATTCGCCGATATGGATGTCGGCCATCAGCTCGGCCATATCGTCGGGTTGGATGACGTATGAAGGCACCTTGCTGCAACCGGCGGTCACACACAGCAGAGGCAATAATATGCGCGTCAGCTTGGCTTTCATTCCTCAATCTTCTCTTCGGGCTGCTTCGAGCCGCCGAGATATTTCGAGTAAAAAAGAATCAGCACGACCATGCCGACCGAAATCGCCGCGTCGGCAAAGTTAAAGACCGGGTCGAAAAACGAGAAAGATCTGCCGCCGAGCCATGGCACCCACTCGGGCCAGTCGAAAGAGAAGAGCGGGAAATAGAACATATCGACCACAAGTCCGTGGAACAGCGACGAATAGCCCTCGCCCCAGGGCACGAACGAGGCAACCTGAGGGGGATAAGGGTTATTGAAAATCTCGCCGTAGAAGAGACAGTCGATGATGTTGCCCGCAGCTCCGGCAGTGACAAGACTGACGCAGACGAGCAGTCCGACGGGGTATTTGCGGCCGCCGTCCTTGCAGAGTTTATAGAGAACCCACACAAGAGCGGCGACGGCGACGACGCGGAAGAGCGACAGGAAAAGCTTGCTGCCAAACTCCATGCCGAAGGCCATGCCGTTGTTCTGGACGAAACGGAGATGAAACCAGGGCAGAACCTCGATGTCTTCGCCCCAAAACATATGAGTCTTGACCCATATCTTTATAATCTGGTCGATGACAAGGACGGCCATAACAATGAGGACGGCCAGCCACGCTCTCGAATTTTTCATCACAAGGCTACTTCTTGGCATCAATACTCAGGGTTGCATGAGGAACGGCTCTGAGGCGTTCCTTGGGGATGAGTTTGCCGGTGACGCGGCAGATGCCGTAGGTCTTGTTCTCGATGCGGACGAGGGCTGCCTGAAGGTGGTTGATGAACGTGCGCTGACGTTCGGCCAGACGGGCCATATCCTCGCGGTCGCGCGTCGACGCGCCCTCTTCAAGCACCTTGAATGTGGGCGACGTGTCGGCGATGTCGTTGCCATAGCTGTTGCGGAGCGACGCCGTCAGGTTTTCATATTCCTTCTGGGCCTTGTCGAGCTTGGCAAGGATGATTTCCTTGAACTCCTGAAGTTCTTCGTCTGAATATCTTGTTTTTTCTGCCATGAAGTCTTTGAACTTAGTTTAATGTGATGCGGACATACACTTTGAAGCCGTCGAGATCAAGTTCCTCGTATGAGCCGTTGTCGTTTTCGGCTACCGAAATTGATTCGGCAAGAACCTGACGACCGATGTATTCGCCGTATTTGCTGACAACACCGTCGATGTCGGGGCTGCTGACGAAGACGACGTTGATGCGGTCGGTGATGTCGTAGTCACGCGATTTGCGGATGTTCTGAATGCGGTTGATAATTTCGCGGGCGATGCCTTCGAGGCGGAGGTCTTCGTCGACGGTGATGTCGAGGGCGACGGTTACGTTGCCTTCGTTGGCAACGAGCCAGCCGGGAATATCCTCAGAGACGACTTCGACATCGGCGAGGTCGACACGGACATCGGTGCCGTTGACCGTTAGGTCGATATATCCCTGTTTCTCGAAGAGGGCAATCTGCTTCTGCTCGAGAGTCTGGAGAGCCTGGGCGGCGACTTTCATCTGCTTGCCGAGTTTCGGACCGAGCTTCTTGAAATCGGGCTTGACGCGCTTGACGAGAGCACAGTCTTCGGCGCCGACGATGTTGAGCTCCTTGACGTTGACCTCGGTGAGAATCAGATTTGACATCAGCTCGATGTCTTCGCGCTGGCGGTCGTCGACGGCCGGCACCATGATGGCGTGCAGCGGCTGACGCACCTTGAGATTGCTCTTGCGGCGGAGCGAGAGTACCATCGAGGTGATGGTCTGTGCGAGAGCCATGCGCTCCTCGAGATCCTTGTCGATATATTTCTCGTCGGCGGTAGGGAAGAAAGCGAGATGCACTGAATTCTCGGTTGTCGACTGGGTCAGGTCCTGATAGAGACGGTCGGAGTAGAACGGAGCGACCGGAGCCATGAGCATGGCAACAGTCTTGAGACATTCATAGAGCGTTTGATATGCCGAAAGCTTGTCTTCAGACATGCCGCCGCCCCAGAAGCGTTTGCGGTTGAGGCGCACATACCAGTTCGAGAGGTTGTCGATGACGAAATCGTTGATTGCGCGTGCAGCCTTGGTCGGCTCGAGATCTTCGAACGAGTCGGTCACCTGCTTGATGAGCGTATTGAGCAGCGAGATGATCCAGCGGTCAATCTCGGGACGCTTTTCGACGGGAACCTGCTCGATTTCGGGATTGAAGCCGTCGACGTTGGCGTAGAGCGCAAAGAACGAATAGGTGTTTGCCAGTGTTGAGAAGAGTTTGCGCGATACCTCGACAACGCCGTCGGGGTTGAATTTTAGGTTCTCCCAGGGAGCCGAGTTGGCAATCATATACCAGCGCAGCGGGTCAGAACCGAATTTCTCGATGGCCATGAAGGGGTCGACAGAATTGCCGTGGCGTTTCGACATCTTGTCGCCGTTCTTATCGAGGACAAGACCGTTAGAGATGACCGACTTGAAGGCTTTGCTGTCGAAGACCATGCCGGCGATGGCGTGGAGGGTGAAGAACCAGCCGCGTGTCTGGTCGACGCCTTCGGCTATGAAGTCGGCGGGGAAGACGCGGCCCGATTCAAAGGCCTCTTTATTCTCAAAGGGATAATGAATCTGAGCGTAAGGCATCGAACCCGAGTCGAACCACACGTCGATGAGGTCGAGTTCGCGGCGCATGGGCTTGCCGCTCGGCGATGCAAGGATGATGTCGTCGACATAAGGACGGTGGAGGTCAATCAGAGCGTAATTCTCCTTGGTGTAGACGCCGGGCTGAAAGCCTTTGTCCTTGTAGGGATTCGATTTCATGAAGCCGAGCTCGACCGAGCGCTCGATTTCGTTGTATAGGGTCTCGACGCTGTCGATGCAGATTTCCTCGCTGTTGTCCTCTGCTGTCTCTTATAC
>CALZQD010000040.1 GCA_945828175.1 uncultured Bacteroidales bacterium
TGTGAAAGTTGAGGCTTTTGCTTAAGTTTTGATGGGTAGTTCTGCAACACCCTCCGGGCGTAGTGTCATGGCTGCCCCGAGCGATGAACGCTCGGGGTTAACAAGATTCCAAGCCTCCGGCTTGGGTTGGCTCCTTGATATTAAGTTATGGCGACAGGCGGGAGCCTGTCGCATCCCTGGGAGCTCGCGCGCGGGCGCTCAAAGGGCTGATGCCCTTGGTCTATGGCGGCCGTGGCATGCGACAGGCCTACTTTAATATATTGGCTGCGAGGGTTGAAACCCTCGCTCCATGCGGATGCGCGATTGCGCATCCGTAGGAGCCTGTCGCGTCCCGGGGCGATTAGGAAGGGTTTGAAATAAGGCAGGCGCGGCCGGATGGTCGCGCCTGGGTTATATGGGGGTCGTAGGTTACAAAAGCCTAAATCAGAGGCCTTTGCCGTGGCAGTTTTTGTATTTTTTGCCGGAGCCGCAGGGACAGGGGTCGTTGCGGCCGATTTTGGGCGCTGCTTTGGCGGGCATGACGGGCTGGCGCTCGCCCTGATGGGCCGAAGCAGCCTGACGCTGAGCGTTTTCGCCGGGAAGGGCCTCGCGCGAGGTGCGGTAGTTGTTCTGCTTATAGCGGTCGGGCATGTCGGGAGCGGCCTCCTTGACGTCGGGACGACGCTCGGGCTGCTGGCCCTGTTCGTCGGGAGCCTGCTGACGCACGGGAATCTGTGCGCGCATCAGTGCCGACAGGGCCTTGACGTTGAGCTGGTTGAGCATGTTCTCGAAGAGGTGGAACGACTCGACCTTGTAGATTACCAGCGGGTCTTTCTGCTCGTAAGAGGCGTTTTGGACCGACTGACGCAGCTGATCGAGCTCGCGGAGGTGCTCTTTCCAGAGTTCGTCGATGGTGACGAGGAGGAGGCCTTTCTGCCATTCCTTGATAATCGACTTGCACTGAGTGTCGTAGGCCTCCTGAAGGTCGACGCGGAGGTTGAAGACGCGCTTGCCGTCGGTGATGGGCACGATGATCTTGCCGCGATAGTCGGAGTTTTCGATGAGGTTGGTGATGACGGGCATGGCGACCTCGCAGATGCGCTGGTTCTTGCGGTCGAGTGCCTCGACGGCAGCCGCGCGGACTTTCTCGAACTTATCTTCTTTCTCCATGTTGCGGAACTCCTCCTCGGTGAGCGGGTTCTCGATAGAGAGCACCTTGAAGAGCTCGAGGGTGAGGTCGGCGTAGTCGTTTGACTGGTCGTAGACGTTGATGAGGTTTTCGACGGTGTCGTAGAGCATGTTGGCGATGTCGATGCCGATGCGCTCACCGATGAGGGCATGGTGGCGGCGGTTGTAGATATACGAGCGCTGCTTGTTCATGACGTCGTCGTACTCGAGGAGGCGCTTGCGAATGCCGAAGTTGTTCTCCTCGACGCGCTTCTGGGCTTTCTCGATGGCGTTAGAGACCATCTTGTGCTCGATTGGCTCGCCCTCTTTGAGGCCGAGGCGGTCGAGCCATTTCATGACGCTGTCGGTTGCGAAGAGTCGCATCAGCTGGTCTTCGAAGGAGACGAAGAAGATCGACGAACCCGGGTCGCCCTGACGACCCGAACGACCGCGGAGCTGACGGTCGACGCGGCGCGACTCATGGCGCTCGGTGCCGATGATGGCGAGACCGCCGGCTTCCTTGACCTCGGGGGTCAGCTTGATGTCGGTACCACGGCCCGCCATGTTGGTTGCGATGGTGACGACGCCCTTCTGTCCGGCCTGTGCGACGACCTGAGCCTCCTTCTGGTGGAGCTTGGCGTTGAGCACCTGAGCGTCGATCTTGCGCATGTCGAGCATACGTTTGAGGAGCTCGGAGATTTCGACCGAAGTCGTGCCGACGAGGACGGGACGGCCGGCGTCGCGCAGACGCACGATTTCGTCGATGACGGCGGCATATTTTTCTTTCTTGGTCTTGTAGACGCGGTCGTTCATGTCGATACGCGCAACGGGCTTGTTGGTCGGGATGGTGACGACGTCGAGCTTATAGATGTCCCAGAACTCGCCCGCCTCGGTCTCGGCCGTACCGGTCATACCGGCGAGCTTGTGATACATGCGGAAGTAGTTCTGGAGGGTAATCGTTGCGAATGTCTGGGTTGCGGCCTCGACCTTGACGCCCTCTTTGGCCTCGATGGCCTGGTGGAGTCCGTCGCTGTAGCGGCGGCCTTCCATGATACGGCCCGTCTGCTCGTCGACAATCTTGATTTTGTTGTCGTCGATGACATACTCGACGTCTTTCTCGAAGAGTGTGTAGGCTTTGAGGAGCTGGGTGACTGTGTGGACGCGCTCGGCCTTGATGGCATAGTTCTGCATGAGCTCGTCTTTACGGATCTGGCGCTCGTTGGGGTCAGGCATATGCTCGAGTTCTGAGAGCTGCGAGGCGATGTCGGGGAGGACGAAGAACTCGGGGTCGGCGGTCTTGCCTGTGAGTTCGTCGATGCCCTTGTCGGTGAGTTCGACGCTGCGGTTCTTCTCGTCGATGACGAAGTAGAGCGGGTCGGTGACGATAGGCATCTCGCGGGCGTTGTCCTGGAGATAGTGGGCCTCGGTTTCGAGGAGTATGTTCTTCATGCCCTCCTGGCTGAGGAATTTGATGAGCGCGCCGTTCTTAGGCAGGCCCTTGTAGGCACGGAAGAGCAGCAGGGCGCCCTCTTTCTTGACTTCCTTGTCGTCAGAGGCGAGCTTAGTCTTGGCCTCGGCGAGAATCTGGGTGACAAGGCGGCGCTGAGCCTCGACGACCTTCTGGACGTTCTGCTTGTATTCGTTGAAATACTGGTCGTCGCCCTTGGGCACGGGACCCGAGATGATGAGAGGCGTACGGGCGTCGTCGATGAGCACCGAGTCGACCTCGTCGACGATGGCGTAGTAGTGCTTGCGCTGCACCATGTCCTGAGGCGACATGGCCATGTTGTCGCGGAGGTAGTCGAAACCAAACTCGTTGTTGGTACCGAAGGTGATGTCGCAGTCGTAGGCGGCACGGCGCTCGGGCGTGTTGGGCTCGTGCTTGTCGATACAGTCGACGGTCGAGCCGTGGAACATATAGAGCGGGCCCATCCACTCAGAGTCGCGCTTCGACAGGTAGTCGTTGACAGTGACGACGTGGACGCCGCGCTTCGAGAGCGAGCGGAGGAAGACAGGGAGCGTTGCGACGAGAGTCTTACCCTCGCCGGTGGCCATCTCGGCGATTTTGCCCTGGTGGAGGACTACGCCGCCGATAAGCTGTACGTCGTAGTGGACCATATCCCAGGTGATTTCATTGCCGCCGGCCATCCAGTGGTTTTTCCAGAGAGCCTTGTCGCCCTCGATGCTGACGAAGTCGCGGCCCTGGCCGGCGAGCTCGCGGTCGAGGTCGGTGGCGGTTACTTCGACGACCTCGTTGTGGGCGAAGCGCGCCGCGGTCTCGCGGAGGGTGGCGAAGACGACGGGCAGATGCTCGTTGAGCTTGTCTTCTATGGTGTCGAGAATATTTTTCTCGTGTTTGTCGATTTTGTCCCAGACGGGCTGGCGCTCGTCGTAGGGAAGCGACTCGACCGAAGCCTTGAGGGCCTCGATCTGCTTATGGTCTTCGGCTGTGGCGGCGGCGATGCGGCCGCGGAGCTCGTCGTTGCTCAAAGCCTCCATCTCGGGGCCTAATGCCTTGATTTTATTAACAATAGGCTGGATTGATTTCAAATCGCGCTGCGATTTGTTACCAAAAACTTTGGTTAAAAGCTGTATGAATGACATATATTGTTGATGTTGTTGTTTATGCGCTTAGGGGCCGCAGAGCTGCGGCCGGATGCAAAGTTACAAAAAATAAGCTGTTTAACACTCTGTCGCGCCCAAATTTATCATAAGGGGCGTCGCACCGCCTCCGGTCAGTCGAGCGGAAGGGCGGGCAGAGAGGCGCCGTTGGGCGAGCGGATGCGCAACAGTCTCGCGACTGTCGGGGCAATGACGCGGGCGTCGACGGGGGTGTCGATGACGCGCGCGGGCGTGTTCGGAGCAAGGATGAAGACGGGCGCCGTAGTCGCCGTGACGCGGTTGACCTGACCTGTGCGGCGGTCGGGCACGGCGGTAGCGTAATCGTCGACAAGTTCCCAGCCGGGCAACACGCTGACGAAGAGGTCGCCGGCGATGGCGACGTCGGTGTTGCGGCGGATGGCGTCGTTGCGGTCGCCGAGGCGGCTGAGGATGACGTCGTCAATGGTATAGACGCCCTCAACACCCGACATGCGGGCGAGGAAGCCGGCGGCTTCGGTGCGCACGGCCCGGGCATCGAGCGAACGCTCCTTGATGAGTTTGTTGTTGAGATAGAACTGGTTATTGTGGAAAGCCGAAATCCACTCGCCGTTGCCGTAGACGGCCATGAGATACATGTTTAGCAGCGAGCCGGCCTTGCGGGTCGAGAATTCGCCAGTAGGTATGCGCCAGCGGGGGTCGTCGCGCTTGGCCCGCGGAGCAGGCGGCGTGGCGGCGAGGCAGACGACCGAGTTGCCGAGGCCGACAGTGCGGTCGATGGCGGCAAAGAGCTGTTCGAGATTGCGGTCGAGCTTGATGTAGGCGTCCATCATCTCGAAGCGGTTGTCGGGGTTCTTCGAGTAGTCGAAAGAGGTCAGCGTGTAGGCGACGTTGAGCACGTCGACGCCGTCGTGGGTGCCGAGTTTCATGCCGCTGATGAAGTCAGAGGCCAGCGAGGTGACCTCGCGGTTGACCAGCGGCGAGTCCTTGAACATCACATAGCGGTTGTCCTTGCTGCGCGGGAAGACGTATCTGAAGGGATAATGCGTCAGATGGTCAGGCAGATTGGGATAGGCGTCGGCCTTGGCCGAGGGCACCCAGCTCATTGTGTCGAGCCGCGTCGACAGGGGCTTCAGGCGGTTGGCCGTAGCCACTCCGGCAGGCAGGTCGGTGTAGTAAGTCGATGAAGCCCAGGCCCCTGTGTTGTCGTTGATCCATACGCCGCCGTTGCCTGCATGTCCGGCCATGAGAATGGCGACGCGGGCGTCGGGGGCGATGCTGTAGGCCTGAGTGACGCCTCCGCCGGCTATTCGGGCCTCGTCGGAGACGGTCGAGACGCGGAGCGCCGCGGGCGAGCAGGTCTCGGTGGTGAAATTGCCCATCACCTGCGGGTCGTCGAGCACCTCGACAATCTTCATCTTCGCCGGGTCGTAGTATGCCGAGGCGGGTATGCCGCTGACGACAGGCGAGGCGCCGGTCATGACGACGGCCGTGGCGGCGACATTGTCGAGGCTCGTGCCGTAGTCGGCGTCGGAGATGACCACGCCGTCGCGCAGCAGGCGGTTGAAGCCGCCCGAGCCGAAGCTCTCGCGCAGCAGGTCGAGATAGTCGCGCTCGAGGCCTTCGACCATGATGCCGACAAGCAGACGCGGCTGGGGCGACGGCGTGCCCGCGGGCAGCGTCATCGTCACCATCGACGCCAGTAGCACGAGCATCAGGCGCGGTCTGATATGTTTGTCGACTATCGACATAATGCGACTATTTTTGACGTTTGTTCTTTACTGTTATATAGATATAGCTCGCCGACCGCAGCATATCGCACAGCAACAGAGGCAAAAAGGCGATGTTGGCCGACTGTGGCAGCAAGGGCCACGCGGCGGCAAGGCCGACAAGCACTACAAAGTTAACAATTTGGTATGACAATACAGCCATCTTGGCCTTTTTTAACCAAATAAATATGGCCGGGATGAGGCAGAAGGGATTGAGCCAGACGAGCAGATAGTTGGGCGAAGTGGCCTCGTGGACCGAAATGAAGACCAGGAAGGCGATGAGGCAGCCCGCCAGGCCGAAGGCGCCGAAAAGCAGGCTGTCGAACCAGCGGCTGACACGTCGGCGGCATATGTCCCTGACGGTCAGGGCGACCGTTATAATAAACAGCAGCGTGAAGACTGCCAGCGGCGTCAGATACCATGGCGTCGGGCCTTCGATGGCGGCGTCGGGCGCAACGTCGTTGATGACAATGGTCTGACGCGTGACGGGACGACCGCCGACCGTAGCCGAGGCGATGACGCTGTCGAGCGTCGCGGGAGCGAAGGTGGCCTCGCGGAGCGTTATCGGGTAGTCGATGCCGCTGCCGAGGGCGAGGTCGATGCCGAACTGATACCAGGGATAGTTGGCGTGATAGCGGCGCATGGCCTCGCGGAAGGTTGTCATGCCTGACTTGGGCGAGCCTTCGAACACGATGCTGTCGCCGAGGGCGCGCTCGACGATGGCGAGGGGGCGCGTGGCGCAGTTGTCTTTGACGTAGTTATAGCGGTAGACGGCGTTCTCGGGGCGCAGATTGTCGTCGACGAGGATGAGGAAACGCGCTGTCTGAGCCGAATCGAGCGCGACCGGATGCGCGACGATGCGGCGCCCCTGCCTGATGTATGCGTCGGCGAAAGGCTGCCAGGGATAGGCCACGACGCGGTAGTCGGTCTCGCCCTTTACGAAGCGATAGATGAAGTTGGGACTGTTGAAATCGTAGGTGCCGTAGCTGACAGCGACGTCATAGTCAGGAGATTTGACGCGCAAGGCCGTGTGGCCCTCGAGCTCGTAGACGTCGGGGCCGGGATAGAAATTGACGATGCTGACCTCGACATCATCGGCCGCGAGAGCTGCGAACGAGATGGCGAGCGCCGCTACGGACGATAATATGCGCTTAAAAATCGTCATTGGCTGTCAGAGACTTATTGAGAGATTCGAGCATCGTGGCGTTGAGGTTGTCAAGGCCGCCCTTGACGTCGTGGAGCAGCTTCCAGTTGTGTTCGGCGATCTTCCACTCGTCGGAGACCTTGCCCTTCTCGCGGTCACGGTCGCTGCGGTATTTGGTCGTGCCGTCGAGAAATTCGACGTAGGCGTTGAGGATGTTGTCGTAGGTCTCGCCGAAAGGCCAGTCGAGGCTTCCACCGTAGAAGCGCTGCGCCAGACCGGTTATAAGGTTGATGTCGGCCGAGTTGAGGGGCATATATTCGTCAAATCCGGCGGGGCGGACGATGCGGAACGACACCTTCGGCGCCAGGCAACGCACGCGGTATTTGCCGTCGCGCACATCAATCTGGTATGTCGCTGAGACGACCGGGTCGATAAACTCCGAGGCCACTTTGACCGGGCAGGCCCACTTGACAATCATCGTGCCGCGGTCGGCGTCCTCCATGTCGATGACGTCAGAGCGGTCGAAGGTCAGCGACACCCATAGGCGCAGGTTGTGCCACATATCGTCTTTCGACAGCGGGCTTTCGCGGACGGTCTCGACGGTGAGGTCGGTCTGCGCCGTGGCGGCGAAAGGCAGCGCGGCAAAGAGGGCCGCGAGGAGTATCATGAATCGCGTTTTCATCTTATATCAATCAGCTTATGGGTTTGCAACGAGAGGCGCCAGCGCGGATGCGAGAGGACATACTCGACTGTCTCCTTGATGTTTAAGCCCGAGCATGGTTGCAGGAAAAGGCGCGGCGCGGGCAGCAGCGAGGCAATCGTCTCGACGTCCTGGCCCTGATAGACCACCTTGAGCTCGTCGATGCGGCCGATCTCCCAGGGAGCGTCTTTGGGCGAACAGGTGACCCAGTCGACGTCGGGCGGCAGGGGCAGGCTGCCGTTGGTCTCAACCTGAATGAAGAATTTCTCGGCCTTGAGGGCGCGAACGAGCTCGCTGTCGAGCTGCATCGCGGGTTCGCCGCCGGTGACGACGAGGTGGCGCGGGCAATATTGCGAGACCTCGGCGACAATCTCCTCGGCCGTCATCTCGCGGCCGCTGAAATGGTCGGTGTCGCAGAACTCACAGCGGCGGTTGCAGCCGCTGAAGCGCAGGAACACGGCGGCTGTGCCCGTGAACCAGCCTTCGCCCTGCAGCGAACAGAAAATCTCGTTTACTTTATAGGTCTTTTTCATAACTTGCTGTGTTTCCTTCACTTTCCTGAACGTCGACGCGATAGCAGTTGGCGACGTTGTCGCAGATCCAGCGGGCGATATTCTCGGCCGTCGGGTTGAAATCGACGACGTCGTTGAGGCATTTGTGGTCGAGGCGGTCGCTGACGAGGCGCTTGATGTCGGTGAAGTCGGTCACCATGCCGTTGGCGTTGAGCTCTTTGGCGCGGCAGTGGACGGTGATAATCCAGTTGTGGCCGTGGAGCGACGAGCATTTGCTCTCATAGTCGAGCGAGAGGCGGTGGGCCGCCGATATTTCGAGTCGTTTGCTGACGTAATACATATTTAATTCTTTTCTTTTAATTCTTCGGGATAATTGACCACGGGAATATTGTTTTTGGCCGCAAGGTCAAGCAAATAGGCGAGCGCGGCCTCGCGCGTGTCCTCGATCTCGCAGTCTTTGATGGCCTGCTTGAGGTTGGTGGCGAAGAAGCCTACCTGCGGCGACTGCGGCAGACCGAAAATCTTCATGATTTCGACGCCGTCGACCGGATTGCGGCGGGCGCGCTCGGCATCTTTGGCCGAGATGTCGAGGAATTTCTCGTCGACGAGGTCGAAGTTGTCGAGGAAGCGCTGCTTTTTCTCCTCGTTCTTGCTGGTGATGTCGGCGCGGGCGAGAATCATCAGGTCGGCAAGGTCGTCTTCGGCGTAGTTCATCAGACGCCGCACGGCGCTGTCGGTCACCTCTTCCTCGACCAGGGCTATCGGCCGCATATGCAGGTCGACGAGCTTGCGCACATAGCGCATCTCGGCGCCGAGGGGCAGTTTCAGGCGGGCGAAGATAGCGGGTATCATCTTGGCGCCCACGATATTGTGGCTGTGGAATGTCCAGCCGAGATTTTTATCGTAGCGTTTAGTGACGGGCTTGGCGATGTCGTGGAAGAGAGCTGCCCAGCGCAGCCACTCGTTGTCTGAGGCCGCGGCGACGCCGTCGAGCACCTGCAGAGTGTGGTAGAAATTGTCCTTGTGGCCGCGGCCGTTGACAACCTCGACGCAGCGCAGGGCGGCGAGTTCGGGCAGTATGAGCTTGAGAAGGCCCGACTTATAGAGGAGGTCCCACCCTATCGAAGGCTTGGGCGAGCGCATAATCTTCGAGAGTTCGTCTTTGATGCGCTCGGCGGTGATGATCTCGATGCGCGAGGCGTTGCGGCAGATGGCCTCGAAGGTCTCGGGCCAGATGTCGAACTGCAGCTGCGTGGCGAAGCGGATGGCGCGCAGCATGCGCAGCGGGTCGTCGCTGAATGTTATGTCGGGGTCGAGGGGTGTGCGGATGATGTGGCGCTCGAGGTCGCCGAGGCCGTCGAACATGTCGACGAGCTCGCCGAAGGTGTCGCCGTTGATCGAGATGGCCATGGCGTTGATGGTGAAGTCGCGGCGCGAGATGTCGTCTTCGAGGGTACCGTTCTCGACGACGGGGTTGCGCGAGTTGCGGTTATACGACTCGCGTCGGGCACCGACAAACTCGAGTTCGGTGCCGTGGCGGCAGATACGCGCCGTGCCGTAGTTGCGGAAGACGGCCACCTTGGTGTTGAGGCCGAGCTTGGTGGCGACAGCCTGCGCCAGCTCGATGCCGGGACCGACACATACAAAATCGATGTCTTTCGACGGTCGGTTCAGAAAAATGTCGCGCACATAGCCGCCGACGACATAGCACCGGCGGCCGAGGTCGTCGGCCACATCGCCGACAGTTTTGAATATCTTGTTTTTTAAATGATTTTTAAGGTTTGTCATCAGCAGCAGAAATCTGTCAGTCAAAATAAATAATTTCTTCGGGAGCGTCGGTGAGACGTTCCATCGGCCCCGAATCGGTGACTCGGTAAGTGTTCTCTATGCCGACGGCGCCGACGCCGGGAATGACAAATTTAGGTTCGAGGGCTATGACATTGCCGGCCGCGAGAATGTCACGCGAGCGAGGGGCGATGACGGGCAGCTCGTTGATTTCGATGCCTACGCCGTGGCCGACAAAGCCGGCGTGCTGGCGGTGGCCCATGAACGACTCGGCGAAACCGGCCTCCGTGGCCATCTCGAGCGCTCTGTTATACAAGGC
>CALZQD010000041.1 GCA_945828175.1 uncultured Bacteroidales bacterium
CTACACACTGCATATCGTCGGCAGCGTCAGATGTGTATAAGAGACAGCCACTCGCTTGCGGCCCAGGTAGGCATGTGAACGCCGTTGGTGACGTAGCCGACGTGGCTCTCTTCCCAAGAATAGCCTTTCCAGATGCCGGCGAACATCTTCTTGGAAACCTCGCCGTGGAGCCAGCTGACGCCGTTGGCTTCCTGGCAGGTGTTGAGGGCGAAGACGCTCATCGAGAAGCGCTCGTTGGTGTTGGGGTTCTCGCGGCCCATGTTCATGAGGTCGTTCCACGAGATGCCGAGTTTGGCGGGATATTCACCCATATATTTGCCGAAGAGACCTTCGTCAAAGTAGTCATGGCCGGCGGGCAGGGGAGTGTGTACGGTGTAGAGCGACGAAGCGCTGACAATCTCGAGAGCGGTGTTGAAGTCGAGACCGTCTTCGTTGATATAGTCGACGAGGCGCTGGAGGTTGAGGAGCGCGGCGTGGCCTTCGTTGCAGTGGTAGAGCTGGTTCTTGATGCCGAGTTTCTTGAGCATGAGCACGCCGCCGATGCCGAGGAGATATTCCTGCTTGATGCGGTTCTCCCAGTCGCCGCCGTAGAGCTGGTGGGTGATCGAGCGGTCAAACTCGCTGTTCATGTCGAAGTCGGTGTCGAGCAGATAGAGCTTCATGCGGCCGACGTTGACGCGCCAGATGTGGCTGTAGATGATGCGGCCGGGGTAGGGAACCTCGATAATCATCGGCTGGCCGTTCTTGTCGAGCACCTGCTCGATGGGCAGCTGGTTGAAGTTCTGGGGCTCGTAGTTGGCGATCTGCTGACCGTCGACGCTGAGTGTCTGTGTGAAATAACCGTAGCGGTAGAGGAAACCGACGGCGGTCATGTCGACGCAGCTGTCAGAAGCTTCCTTGATATAGTCGCCTGCGAGGACGCCGAGGCCGCCAGAGTAGATCTTCAGGCAGTTGCAGAGGCCGTATTCCATCGAGAAATAAGATACCGAGGGAATGTCCTTGCGCATGGGCTTCTTCATATATTCCTTAAAGTCGGCGTACACGGCGGCGATGCGCTGCATCATGGCTTCGTCGGCTATAATTTCTTTGACACGGTCGAAGCTGAGCTGCTGGAGGAGCATCACAGGGTTTTCACCGGTTGCGCGCCACAGGTCGGGATTAAGGTCGCGGAAGAGCGATTTGCCTTCGCTGTTCCAGACCCACCATAGGTTCTTCGCAAGTTCGTCGAGAGGTTTGAGCTGTGCGGGAAGCTCAGCTTTTACTGTTACGTCTCGCCAGATAGGTGCGTTGGTATTACTTACCGGAAGTTTCATAAACTTGATATTTATTTGGTTTTAATAATTGTCGTATATCTATAATCTCTATTTACTGTTACGTTTTTCGGCGTTTTTTGTTGCGATTTCAAACGCTTTCTGATAAAAAACGATGAAATTCGACCACGATGCCTCGGCTGCTGTAGCTTTTGCAGCGAGCGAAATCTCGGTGAGTGTCTGCGCCGGGGCGTTGACGAGATATTTGATGTCGCGGGCTATGCCCGAGCAAACCTCGTCGTAGTTGCTGTCGGTGCGGTTGTCCACGGCGACGCCCGATTTCTCGAAGCCGTTGCCGAGCGTCGACATAACCCACTGGCCGAAGCCCGAGAGCGACGTTGTCACTGTCGGCACGCCGAAGGCCACGCTCTCGAGCGGCGTATAGCCCCACGGCTCGTAGTATGAGGCGAAGACCGTGGCGTCGAAGCCGGGAATGAGCTGATAGTATGTCATGTCGAAGATGCCGTCGGAGCCGTTGAGGTAGCAGGGCACATAGATGACGGTCACGCGCGAGTTGCGGTCGTTGGTGAAGCCGATCTGATGTATGCGGTTGATGACGGCGTCGCTGTCGTAGTTGTGGAGGGTGTGCGTGATGACGGGGTCGGGCAGACGGTTGTCGTCGTTGCGCAGACCCAGCGCGATGGCGAGGTCGGGACGAGCCTTGTCGACCCAGGCGGGAACCATGACGAAGGCAAGGATCTTGCGGGCCGGGTCGAGGTCGCCCAGACGGGCTACGGCGTCAAGATAGACGTCGAGGCCTTTGTTGCGGTACTCGCAGCGGCCCGAGGTTGCGACGATAAACGTGTCGTTGTCGTAGGTGTTGCCGGTGAGAGCCTCGGCAACCTCAAACATGCGCTTGCGGGCTGCCTTGCGCGCTGCGGCGAATTTTGTCTTGGCCGGCACGAAGCTGTCCTCGAAGCCGTTGAGGGTCACGACGTCGGGGCGACGGCCGAGAAGCTGCTCGCATTCGCGGGCGGTGACGTCGCTGACCGTCGTGAAGCAGTCGGCCTGCTGTGCGGCGGCTTTTTCGAGCGAGTGTTTCGACTCCATGTTGAGCTCGCGGGCCATCTGGTCGCCGTTGTAGGCGCTCAGGTTGTCGTAGAGGGGCTTGCCGTTGCCGCAGATGCTGCGGCCTATGCTCGTGGCGTGGGTCGTGAAGATTGTGGCGACCTCGGGTTTCTTGTGTTTGATATAGAGAAGTCCCATGCCTGTGGTCCATTCGTCGTAGTGGGCGATGAATGTCGCGTCGGCCGGGGTTGTTTTCAGTGACTGGAAGTAAGAAACGAGGCTTTCGGCCACGATGCCGGCGGCGTGAGAGAAAGCGCAGGCTTCGTCGTAGTCGCCGTAGGCGTGGAGCGAGTCGACGCCGTAGAGACGCCACATCTCACCGTAGAAGCTGTCTTTGACGGCATACATGCCGCCGAATTTAACCAGCACGACGATAGGTTTGCCGGGGATGTCCCAGCGGCCGACGCGCACGTCAACCCCTTCGGGGAGGTTTGCGTCAAGCACCCATTTCTTTAAAAGAGTCTTTGATTCAATGAAATATGGAGAGGGGTTCTCGGCGTTCCACACGTCGGGACCGATGAAAATCGTTCGGTCTTTGTATAATTTCTGGAGAGTTGCGGCTTTGGTCGAGAGTACGGTATAAATACCGCCGATTTTATTACATACTTCCCAGCTCGTTTCCAAAATAAGAGCCGGATTCTGGTTGTTCTTGTCCATAAAACTGTAGTCTCGTCTTTTTCAAGGCCACAAAGGTAGTCATTTTTTTTCTAATTTGCAATTAGAAATGAAATGATAGACCGATAGAAGGATTCCAGGCATGAACTTTGTAGTCCGCCTCTAAGGTCACGGCTCTGCCGAGAAGGAGGTCGTCGTAGCTTATCGAGGCGTCGTTTTCGCCGAGGCCGGCGACGTAGAGCAGCGATGCGTCAATCGAGAAATTCTTCACGGGGCTGAACGACAGACCTATCGACGGCTCGATTTTAGTCATGCCGGGAGTCTCGGGGTTGTAATGCTTTTTGTTGACGGGCGTAGTGTCGATCATCAGGCCGGCGCGGAGATCGAGGCGATCGGTGATGCTATACTGCGCGCCTAAGTGATAGGTCATCGAGTTGTGGTAGTTCTTTGTCAGATGCTGGTCGTAGGGCTCGAGCTTCTCGCTGAGGAAGTCAATCGTGAGTTCTTTGTAGGCTTTCCATCCCGTAAGCTGAAAGTCGACGGCGAAGAGCCATTTGTCTGTCGGTTTGTAGCTTACACCTATATTATAGATTGCCGCACAGGGCATCGAGGCCTCGAAGTTGGCTTTGTCGAGTATGTCGAGGCGCTCCTGGAGGATGGCGCGGGTGAAGTCGCTGGCATACGACAGCGAGGCGACGCCGCGCTTGACCTTCATGTTCATCTTGCTTCTGAACGAGGCGCCGACGGTCCACTGCGGGTTGATGTCCCACATTATGCCGGCGTTGACGCCGATGGTCGTGGCGGCCTTGCCGTTGAGGTTGATCGACGCGGGCGTGTCGTCAGACTGGCCGGGGATGCCCATGGCACCGAGGACGGCGTTGAAACTCGAGGCCGAGACGAGGCCCTTGTCGAGGTTGACATTGCCCCATGTCACCATAACTCCGGCGCCGATGGCGAGATTCTTCAGCGGGCGCCACGCCAGGGTCGGCTGAATGGTATAGGCCGTGAGGTTGACTTTCTGATTGAGCACGGCGCCGGGCCAGCTGACGCCCCAGTTGATGCTGCTGCCGTAGGGTGTATAGAAGCTTACGCCTACTTTGAAGTTGTCGTAGACCGACATGGCCAGGTTGACGCTCATCGGCGTCGACGGTGTGTTGTCGGTCTCGAAGTGGCCTTCGGCGCAGTCGGCCGATACCTTGGCGAAGATGCCTGTGACGGTGGCCTGTGCGTCGATGACGTCGTTGATATATGCTATGCCCGCGGGATTGAAAATCATGCTTTCGGCACCGAGTTTGAGTGCTGTGCCCGTGTAGCCCATGCCGTTCTGACGGGCGCTGAGGGTATTTACCTGATAGCCTTCTGCCGATGCAGAGAGTATTGCGCTTGAAATGGCCGCCGCCATAATGAGTTTTCTTGTCATGTCTTATGTGTGTTATGCCGCTTGATAACGGGCGAAAGGCGCCCTTTGCTGACGTTAAACGGCCGCAAAGTTAAGAAAAAACATCGACAAAGGCAAATTTGAACACTTTTGGCGAATTTTAGACGATGAATCCCACTCCCCGCACACAAAGCAAAAGCGGTGGTACACTGTGAGATGTGCCACCGCTTTTGGGTATAGGTGGAATTGTATCAATTGCGGGCGATGCGGTAGATGGTGCCTTCGATGAGCGAGACGTAGACGTCGCCGTTGGTCGGGTCGATGTCGATGCCGTTTATCTCGCTGACGCCTAGGGGTAGGCTCCAGAGCACTTTCTGCGCTGCGGAGTCGACGGCGGTGACGATGCCGCGGCGCGAGCCGGCGTAGACGATGCCGTCACGCTCGGCGACGATGCAGGGCGCGTGGTCGTAGCCGATGCCCATGTCGACAGTCCAGAGCTCTTTGAAATCGGGCGTTGTGGCGTCAACAGCGACGAGTTCGCCGTCCATCGTCTTGGCGTAGACGCGGCTAAGGTCTTCGCTGTGGCCGAGGCTTTCGCGGTATTTGTGCGAGTGGTCGCGCCAGAGCTGTCGGCCGGTCTTGCGGTCGATGGCCGTCATATAGCGGTCGGGGGCGACGATGATTACCTTGTCGGCTGTGACGACGGGCACGACATTGCCCGGGCCGAGCATGTTGGCCGTCTTGCCGTTGTTCCAGACCCATTTGAGCTTGCCTGTCTTGAGGTCGAGGTTGCGCAGGTTGGTGTCCCAGGCGCCGAAGATGACCTCGCCATTGTCTACGACAGGCGCTGCCTGACAGTAGTTGAAGAGCGAGTCATAGGCCCAAACCAGCTTGCCGTTTCTGGGATTGCGGCGCTCGATGCGCTTGTATCCGCCCTGGATATACGAGCTGTCGGCGACGAGACCGTCAGCTACATAGGGGCCTTCTTCCGAGGGATATTTTTTGACGGTCTTGCCCGTAGCGACGTCAGCGATGATGATGCCGTCGCAGGCGGGAAGAGCGATTTTACCGCCCTCGAGCACGACAGGACGCGAGAAGAGCGATGCACCCGTCGGAATGCTCCAGCGCTGTTTGCGGCTTTTCTTGTCGATGGCTTTTGCGGCGCCGAGCGAGTTGCCGAAATAGACGTTGTCGGCGTCGATGCCGAGGCGTGTGAATATCGAGGCGCTGTCGGCCCAGACTTTTTCGACGATGAAGCCCTCGGGCTGCACGAACTCGACTGTCGCAACGTCTTTCAGCGGCTTGATGTCGGCTTTGACGGCCCAGGCGAATTTAGCCTTGGGCTGTTTGCCGATTTCCTTGTTATAGATGTGAATCCAGTCGTTGTCGACGTCCATGATGGTGTAGCCGTAGTTGCCGTTGCGCATGTCGAGGGCGCGCACCATGGCCGCGTCGATGTCGCCGCCCTTATACTGCTGCCAGCTGTGGTAGTGGCCGTTGATGTGGGCTATGACGGGATATTTCTCGAGCACCCTGACGTAGTCGCGCCAGTTGTCGAGGTCCTGGTTGATTGGGTAGTGGTTGAACGACACGACCTTCTTGCCGGGCGTGACGCGCTCGTCGAGAGTGGCCTTGAGCCAGTGAAGGTCTTCCTGCTTGATGTGGCCGTCGCCCATCTTCATGAAGGGGCCGCAGTTGATGCCGATGACGACGAGAGAGTCGACTTCGGTGACGAAGCGGTCGTTGCCCCAGAGGTCGACGAAGGTCTTCGTGGCGCTCTGGCTCCAGTTGTTCTCGTGGTTGCCGGGCAAGACGTAGAGCGGATGTCTGATGCCGTCGAGGATGGCCTTGACGTTTTTGAGCTGCTCGTCAGAGCCCTCGTTGGTGAGGTCGCCGTCGACGACGACAAGATCGTAGCGGCCGTCGTTGATTTCACTGACAGCGACGCGCAGCATCGAGTCGCAGGCGTTGCCCGGAGTGACGTGGATGTCGCTGAGGATGGCGAAGCGCTGGCCCGACACTGTCACGGCCCCGCTCAGGAGCAGGGCCGTAAGAATCAGTTTGTTGAATTTCATTATTTTACTATGACTAATTTTGATTTGCCGTCGGCGTTGACGATATAGCTGCCGGCAGCAGGTAATTCTATGATGTCAGAGTCGGCGGCCGTTGCAACGACAGCGCCGGTGAGGTTGTAGACGCTGATGATTTCGGCCGGGTTGCTCAGATAGACGGTGCGGCCCGAGACGCGTACTTCGAGTGCGCGGTCGCCGGCTGCCTCGATTTCAGAGACGCCCGAGATGTTGCGGTCGACAAGGCGGTAGGCTGCCAGGCCGTTGCCGGGGCTGTATGTATAGATGTGGGCCGTGTTATCCGACATGACTACGGCGTCGACGGGCGTCGAGCAGGTCGTTGATCTCACGTCGCCCATGCCGTTGGTCGGGAAGAGCCACAGACGCTGCATGCCGCTGTAGGTCTTCTGTTTGATTTTGGCGAGCGAGAAGCGGGTGTCGTTGCTGTAGGGGTCGGTGCTGTAGACGGCGTAGTTGGCGGTGCCGAGCTTGAAGGTGGCGGCGCCGTTGTCGTCGGTGGCCGACGGAGCGATCTCGGGAACGGCTGCAAAAGAGCCGAGAGTGGCATTGGGGTTGTCGAAGTTGTAGAGGGTCCATGCCGTAGTGTGGCCGTCGGCATAGAACTGGCTGTCGCTGATCGGGTAGACTCGCGGAGCGATGCCGAAGGTCGAGGCGCTTGCCGGGTAGAATTTGGTGAAGGTCTTCACCTCGGGAGCTCCGGCGACACCGCCCGAAACTTTCCAGCGGACGACGTCAGCCGTCGAGGCTACGGCGGCAAAGACAGTGAAGTTGCCGCTGCGGACATCGCCATAGATGCCGACATGGTCGACGCGGCCCTTCGCTGAACCATAGAGTGCTGCGACCGAAGAGAGCGAGCCGTCCTTGAGGTTGACGAGGTGAATTTGTATAGGCGTCGTCTGTATGTTGAGCGAGAGGTTTGAAATCAAGATGTTGCCCTGACTGTCTTTGAAAACGTCGTTGCAGGGGAGGTAGCCGACCTTGCCTTCGTCGCCGAGCATTATGTCGCGGATGTGCTCGCCGGTGGCGGCACTGTACTCAGAGAGGTAGATGTCTGCGTCGATCTTGGCTTCGGCGCGGCCGCTGACATAGACGCAGGTCTTTGTTGCGGCGAGACCGCGCTGCAGCGCTCCGTTCTCGGCAAAGCTCATGTTCTGCCAGGGCGAGTGGGCCGAGCGATACCAGAGGTTCTCGAACTCGAGCTTGCCCGAGGGCTCATATGTGGCGTTGTCGGTCTTGACCGAGTAGCCGCTCTCGTAAGAGCCGACCGAGACGTTTGTGACGCTGAAAGAGCGCGGCGGCGAGACGGTCTCGGTGTAATGCTTGCCGCCGACGACTACTCTCCATTTGAAAGCGTCGCGGCCGAGGATAGATGTGCGCACTTCGGCCGAGGTCACGCCCTCGCCGAGCTGACGGCTGACCATCGGAGCTGTGAAATCGCCCGAGGCCTTGTCGATTTCGAGGCGCGAGGTGATGTCGGCGGCGCTGACACTCCAGCTGAAGGTGACGTATGAATCTTCGATTTCGGCATTGTCAGAGGGTTTGTCGAGCTTCGCTGCGGGAGCGCCGGTGCGTGTAGGCGAGCGGAAGGTCTCGGTCTCTGAATAGACTGCCAACTTGCCTTCCTGCTGGGTTTTGACTCGCCAGTAGCAGAGAGTGTTGTCGGCGAGTGCGTCGCAGTTAAGCGCGGCTTCGGTGGCTTTTGTCTCGGCATCGAGGATGAGATTGCGGAATTCGCTGTCGGTAGCGGCCTGCACGGTGTAGGTCGAGCCGCTGACAGCATTCCATTTAAGCGTTACGTCCCACGCGACGGTCTGGCCGCCTTTGGGCGAAACGAGGGTCGTGGCGTCGGATTTAACGCCCGAGTAGTTGATAATCGAGGGGTCTGACTCGTAACCGTAGCCGTCGTAGACGCAGACTGCATACCAGTGGCCCGTAGTCCTGCCTGCCGGCAGAGTGAAGCTCGGCGAGTAGGTGACGTCGACGAGGTAGTCGGCCTTGAAGCCGTCGCCGTCAGCAGCGCGGGCACCCTGCTCGTCGACAGCCGTCGGGATGGCGTAGACCGTGTAGCGGATGATGGCTTTTTCGGCAGCCTTTGTGGCCGTCCATGTCAGGGTGTTGTTAGCATATTTGAGATTGGCGACGGCGGGGTAGTTGACGCGCTGTTTCCAGTCGACGATAGGCACGAGTGACTTTGTCGTGTAGTTGTTCTCGCCGAGGTAGTCGCCGAGGCCGGTGCATTCTGGGCCGTTGATGGTCTTTGTGTTGTAGTAGATTACGCCGGGAGCATTGTCGGTTGCATATTGGCGGGTGAGGTCGACCTGTGCGCCGATTTCGGCCCAGCCTGTGGCGGGATTGCCTTTCGAGAAGTCGTTGGTCTCGACTTTATATGAGGCTATACTCGTGTAGTTGTGACGGTTATAGTGCTTTGCCACGTTGGCCCACCACTGTACAAGCGGACCGAACGGCGCAGTCGAGTGAGTGCGCTGCCAGTAGATCTGCGGAGCGATGAAGTCGATGGTGCCTTCTTCGAGCCACTCCAGCGGGTCGGCGTAGATCTGGTCATACTGCCAGTCGGTCGACGAGATATTGGGCTTCGAGAAGCCTCTCTTGGCTGCCGAGGCATAAGACACGCCGGCCGGACCGATGCCGAAGCGCAGGTCGGGACGGGTCTTCTGAATCTCGTCGTAGAGCTCTTTGACGAAAGTGTCGACATTATGGCGGCGCCAGTCGGCGATAGTCATTCCCGATTTGGCGTTTATCCAGTCCTGATAGTCGTCGCTGTCCTCGACTTTGGTGCCGTTGACATAGCCGGGCATGCCGCCGCTGGGATAGAAGTAGTCGTCAAAGAGCATGCCGTCGATGGCATAATTTGTGTAGATTTCCTTGATGACGTCGAGACAGTGCTGGCGGGCTTCTTTCAGACCGGGGTTGAAGGCAATCCATTTGCCGGCGGCGTTTTTGATGGTCCAGCCTTTTTCGCGCCATTCCTTGTCGAAAGCAGTGTTGTATATCTCGCCGTTGGCGTTGATACGGTAGGGGTTGATCCACGCATAGCACTCCATGCCGCGCTTATGGCACTCCTCGAGGGCGAATGCCAGCGGGTCCCATCCGGGGTCCTGGCCGCGGGTGCCGGTGAGGTCGGCGCTCCAGGGTTCGAGCGTCGATTTATAGTAGGCGTCGGCGCGCGGGCGCACATGGACGCAAACGCCCGTAAAATTCTGGGCTTTAAGCTTGTCGAGATAGTCTCTCATCTGTTGCTGGGCTTTGGTCTTGTTGCCGGCGGCGTTATAAGGCCAGTCGATGCCCATGCCGGCCATCCAAGTCGACCTGAACTCACGCTTCGGAGCCTCGGCCATGATGTCGCCTGTCGCAAGGAGAGCTGCGAGAGAGGCCGCGATTAATAATTTCTTCATGTGATAATTAAGCTTTATAGATTTAAGTTTTTATTGTTTTTTCAGTGTATGGGTATAGAT
>CALZQD010000042.1 GCA_945828175.1 uncultured Bacteroidales bacterium
ACATAGCCCGCTATGCTCCTTAGCTCTAAAATGAAATGTCTTTCAAAAATAACTTTGATTTATCCGGGCATTAATTTTTTCGAGTTACTTATTAATGTTGCGTTATCTCTCAAAAGGGTCATAGACCGGTATCGTCGACAGGGCGCTCTCGTCGAGGATGAAGACCGCTTTGCCGGGGTCGACGGCAGCCGAGATTCTCAGCGGCACCGTCAACGCGCCGCGGACTTCTGAGGCCGGCGCCACGCAGAGTATATCGTCTTCGATCCATGCCATCGGCTCTGTCTTCGAACCGCTGAAGAACGGATTGGCCAACAACGATATCAGCCTCGCGGGTGGAGTCTTCCTCACCTTGGCCGACGTCGCCCAGCCGGCGAGCCGCACCTCGAAGACGCGGCAGACGTCGAGCGGCAGGGCCGTGCGCCCTATGTTGCAGCCGTCGGTCGAAAAGGCGACGCGCGGCGAGATGTCCTCGAGGGCCAGATAGCGGCGGTCGCCGCGGTAGAGCAGGTCGAGATACCACTGGCGTGCGCGCCCCTCGATTGAGCGGTCGACGTCGATGCCGTCGTGGCGCGTGATGCCGCAGGCCGTCACCGCAGGCTCAAGCCCGGCGCGCTCGCGCCACAGACGTGTCATCTCGTCTTTAGTGTAGGTCACTTTCATGCCTCTTCTTCCTCAGGGTCTTCGGTTACGCCGATGACGCGCATGTGCGACTGGGGATAGCGCAGCACGAGGCACGAGCACTCGGTGATGACCACGGCGTCGGTGTTACGCACACCCGAGCGGCGCAGGTCGAGCTTCTCGGCGTGGAAAGGCATGTGGACATACTTGGTCACATAATCGGGGTCGACGATAAAGCCGTCGGTCGCGTGGCCGCACTGGTCGAAGATCTCGGAGTGGAGCACATAGAGCGAGCCGAAGTTCGAGCGTATCTCCTTGAACTCGATGCCCCACTTGGCGAAGGTCTCGCCCGCCGAGACGACCTTGCCGTAGTCGATTCGGCTCAGAGCCTCGACCATCTTGGTGCCGGCGATAAGAATCTTGCGCTTCGAGCCGGCGTTTTTGGTGAAGGCCTCGCTGCAGAGCGTCACGAGCTTGCCCTCGGTCGGCGTCTTGATGTTGAGCGTGGTCTGGCGCGGAGTCTGGTTCCAGATGCCGCCGGTGAGATAGACGGTCTCGCGCTTGACGGGGTCGAAAATGGCCGACTTGGTACCGAAGAGGAAGTTCTTCTCCATGCCGAGGCGCATGTCGATGATGGCTGCCTCCTCGCGGTCTGAGAACGACCAGCCCACTTCTTTGTCGGCGATTTTGTGGAAGGTCGATTCCTCGACCTGCATCTTGAAGATCTGGCAGAAATTGTCGCTCTTCACGGGCAGGGCCGCAAACTGCGCCGTCTGCACGTCGAGTTCGGTCGCTGCGCGGCCCATTCTGACGATGCGCAGACCCGATGTCAGCGAGGGCAGTATTCGCGAACCGTCGTTGCGGCTCGTGTCGGCAACGCCGTTGACTGCCACGACCTCGATGCCGCCGGCGTCGGGCTTGCTGACTACATAGAGCACGAGCCCCGAAACGGCCTTGCCGTCGTCTGTCATGCCCTGGAGCTCGGGCAGGAGCAGCGTCTCCGAGACCTCGATGTGCTCGTCGCCGTCGGTCTTGATGACGTAGGTCGCCACGCCGGGCGCCTTGATTGTGCCGGGCTTGCCGCCGGCGGCTTCCGAGAGTGTGACTTCGGTCTTCTTGGTGTCTACGGCATAGTACTCGACCTTCATCGAACCGCAGGCGCGGGCCCCGCCGCAGCGCGACAGCTGGTCGATAGGTGTCGACATCGGTCGCACTTTGACGATGCGCTCGTCGATAGTGTTTGAGAGCAGGTCGGGAGAAGCGCTCTCGACGATAGAAGTTGTCACCGGCCCGTCTGTAGCGATAGCGCCGCCATTGGCGCCTTCAATGATTTGTGTTGACATAGCTTAAGATTAATTTTGAATGTTGAATTTGGAATTTTGTGTGATGAATGTTGTGTGTTTGATTGGTTTAATGATCTAAAGAGTTAATTGCTAATTGCTAATTACTAAAATTTTTGTCCTTATGTTTTCTGTCCTTCTGTTCTTTTTACTTGATGAATTTTTACAATGCAAATTTACAATATAGAATATCAATTTTGCAAGTATTTTTGCAATTATTTTTCAATAAAATCACAAGTCGGTGATAATTAAGAACATAAGAACATAAGGCCATAAGAATGGACGGCACTGTCGCAAAACCTGCTTCTATATCACTCAAAATCAAGGTGTATTCCTTATACTTAACCGCTTTGAGTTGCCTATCGCCTCCTCGGAGACGTACTTTAAAAACTTTCTGTCCTTTTGTCCTTCTGCCTTTTGTTCTTTTATAATATCCCTCAAAAAACAACGCGAGCCGACAGAAACGACTGCCGGCTCGCGCCTTATTTAATTATTTGCTATTGCTGATTACTGCATGCCGCTGACGGTGACAGCGGGATTGATCTTGGCGACGAGGCCCTGAAGCACTTTGCCCGGACCGAGTTCGACGAACTCTGTGGCGCCGTCGGCAATCATGTTCTTGACCGACTGAGTCCAGCGCACGGGAGCGGTGAGCTGCGCGATGAGGTTACCCTTGATTTCGGCGGGGTCGGTGTGGGGCAGCGCGTCGACATTCTGATAGACGGGGCATGCCGGAGTCTTGAATTCGGTGTGGTCGATAGCCTCGGCGAGTTCAGCGCGGGCAGGCTCCATGCAGGGCGAGTGGAAGGCACCGCCGACTTTGAGCTTGAGAGCGCGTTTTGCACCGGCGGCCTTGAGGAGCTCGCAGGCTTTGTCGATGGCCTCGACTTCGCCCGAGATGACGAGCTGACCTGGGCAGTTATAGTTGGCGCAGACAACGACGCCGTCGACTGTCGAGCAGATCTCCTCGACTTTCTCGTCGGGAAGAGCGATGACGGCAGCCATCGTCGAAGGCTTGATTTCGCAGGCTTTCTGCATGGCGTGGGCGCGGGCGGCAACGAGACGCAGGCCGTCGTCGAAGCTGAGAGCGCCGGCGGCTACGAGAGCCGAGAATTCGCCGAGCGAGTGGCCGGCGACCATGTCGGGCTTGAAGTCAGCGCCGAGCGATTTGGCGAGGATGACTGAGTGGAGGAAGATAGCAGGTTGTGTGACCGCGGTCTGACGAAGGTCTTCGTCTGTACCGGCAAACATAAGGTCTGTGATGCGGAAACCGAGAATCTCGTTTGCGCGCTCAAAGAGCTCGCGGGCCTCGGGGTTGTTGTCGTAGAGGTCTTTGCCCATGCCGACAAACTGCGCTCCCTGGCCGGGAAATACGTATGCTTTCATTGTCTTACCTATATTTATATGTTTGAATATTCCTTAAAAATCGCGGCAAAGTTACGCATTTTTAGTGAAAAAGCAGTATCTTTATGGTCAAATAATGAAAAATTTCCGCAATAACAGACATTATCTATGACCGCATTGACTTTTATCCCCATTTTCTTAGGAAATCTCAGAGGCTGGGAGTGGATTATCATCCTGATTGTCGTACTGCTGCTCTTCGGCGGCAAGAAAATTCCCGAGCTCATGCGCGGCCTCGGCAAAGGCGTCCATTCGTTCAAGCAAGGTATCCAGGAAGCAAAGGACGAGATGAGCAAGCCCCTCGAATCAGATGAAAAGGCCGGCGCTGCCGCTACCAAAGGCAAAGACCGCGACTGACCCGCCGCACCACTCTCCGACACACAGCTCTGAGCGATGGCAGACAAAAACGAAATGACATTCTGGGACCACCTCGACGACCTGCGCGGCACCCTGCTGCGCATCGCCGCCGTGTATATCGTCGTCTGCATCGCCGCTTTCGTCGCCATGCCTCGCATCTTCGACGAAATCATCATGGCGCCATGCTCGGGCAGTTTCCCGCTCTACACCCTCTTCAACAGCCTCGCCGAGAAGGCCGGCGACCTATTCGGCGACTTCTCGACGGCGCCCGACTTCCACGTCGACGTCGTCAGCCTCGAGCTGACATCGCAGTTCTTCATCCATATGTCGGCGACGTGCTGGCTATCGCTGGTCGTCTGCTTCCCGGTAATCATCTACTTCCTCTGGTCGTTCATCTCGCCGGGACTCTACGAGCACGAGAAGCGCGGCATCCGCAAGGCCTTCCTCTTCGGCAACCTGATGTTCTACCTCGGCGTCGCCACGGGCTATTTTCTCGTCTTCCCCCTGGCAGTCAGATTCCTGGCCGAATACCGCCTGAGCGAACACATCCAGGCCGTCGTCTCGCTCGACTCATATATGGATAACTTCTTCACCCTCCTGCTGATGATGGGCCTTGTCTTCGAGCTGCCGCTGTTAGCCTGGCTCTTAGGCAAGATGGGGCTGATAACGCGCGCCTTCTTCAGCCGCTTCCGCCGCCACGCCGTCGTCGTGCTGCTCATCGTCGCAGCCCTCGTCACCCCGACGGGCGACCCCTTCACCCTCCTCGTCGTCTTCATTCCCCTTTACGGCCTGTGGGAATTCAGCGCCGCCCTCGTTCCTCCGTCACACACACAACTACCTGTCGAAAATGAAAAACAATAGACCCGCGTCGAAGAAACGGCGCCCCAACCTACTGATTCTCATCGTCATCGCCATCGCAGCCGGCATCAGTGCCGGACTCGTCTCGCCCGACTGGCTCGTCAGGTGCTTCCTGACCTTCAACGGCATCTTCGGCGAGTTTCTCGGCTTCATCATCCCGCTGCTCATCGTCGGCTTCGTCGCCCCGGCCATCGCCGACATCGGCCTGCGCGCAGGCAGAATGCTCGTCGTCACCGCCCTGATAGCCTATCTCATGACCTTCGGCTCGGGCATGCTGTCATACCTAACAGCCTCGACGACATTCCCCTCGCTCATAGGCGCCGACGGCTTCATCGCCGCCGAAAACTCAGCCGACTCGCTCGCGCCATTCTTCACCATCGAAATCGAGCCGCTGATGAACGTCATGACCGCTCTCATCCTCGCCTTCGTCCTCGGGCTCGGCACAGCCTGCCTCACCACGACAGCCCTCAAGCGCGGCCTCGACGACTTCCGCAGCATCATCGCCCTGGTCATCAACAAGGTTATCATACCGTTGCTGCCGCTCTATATCTTCGGTATCTTCATGTCGATGACCCAGGCCGGCCACGTCGGCCCCATCCTCTCGACCTTCGCCCGCATCATCGTCATCATCTTCATCCTCCACGTCGTCCTGCTCGTGCTGCAGTACTGCATCGCAGCCATCATCGCCCGCAACAACCCCTTCAAGGCCCTGTGGTCGATGATGCCGGCCTACTTCACAGCCCTCGGCACCCAGTCGTCGGCAGCGACCATCCCCGTCACGCTCGAGCGCACCGTCGCGATGGGCGTCAACCGCGACATCGCCGGATTCGTCGTGCCCCTCTGCGCCACCATACACATGTCAGGCTCGACCATGAAGATTGTCGCCTGCGCCATGGCAATCATAATCACCCACGGCATGCCCTACGACGCCCCGATGTTTGCCGGTTTCATCGCCATGCTCGGCATATCGATCATCGCCGCCCCCGGCGTCCCCGGCGGAGCAATCATGGCCTCGCTCGGCGTCCTCTCGGCAATGCTCGGCTTCAGCGACACCGACAACGCCCTCATGATCGCCCTCTACATCGCCATGGACAGCTTCGGCACCGCCTGCAACGTCACCGGCGACGGCGCCATCGCCCTCATCGTCAACCGCATTTACGGTAACAAGAAAGGAAATCACGATTTGCAAATCAGCTAAAAAACGACTAACTTTGCAAGTCTTTTCAGTCGAAACATTATACGCATAACGAATATATGAACATCTTAGAACTCAGCGAACAAGAAATCATACGACGCAACAGTCTCGACACTATGCGTCAGATGGGCATCGACCCCTACCCCGCAGCCGAATATCCCGTAAACGCCTACTCAGATGAAATCCGCTCGTCGTTCAGCGACGACGCTCCCCGCCGCGAAGTCTGTGTCGCCGGCCGAATCATGAGCCGACGCATCATGGGCAAAGCCTCGTTTATCGAGCTCCAGGACTCGAGGGGCCGAATCCAGGTCTACATCTCGCGCGACGACATCTGCCCCGGCGACGACAAAGACCTCTATAACGTCGTCTTCAAGAAACTCCTCGATATCGGCGACTTCATCGGCATCAAAGGCTACGTATTCCGCACCCAGACAGGCGAAATCTCGGTCCACGCCCAGGAACTGACCGTCCTCGGCAAATCGCTCCGTCCGCTGCCCATCGTCAAAGTCAAAGACGGCGTCACATACGACGCCTTCGACGACCCCGAGCTGCGCTACCGCCGCCGCTACGTCGACCTCGTCGTCAACGACGGCGTCAAAGACGTCTTCATCAAGCGCACCAAAGTCTACAGCTCGATGCGCGAGTTCTTCAACAACGCCGGCTACATTGAGGTCGAGACACCCATCCTGCAGTCTATTCCCGGCGGCGCCTCGGCCCGTCCCTTCATAACCCACCACAACGCCCTCGACATCCCCCTCTACCTCCGCATCGCCGATGAGCTCTACCTCAAACGCCTCATCGTCGGCGGCTTCGAAGGCGTCTACGAATTCTCGAAGAACTTCCGCAACGAAGGCATGGACCGCACCCACAACCCCGAGTTCACATGTATGGAAATCTACGTTTCATACAAAGACTACAACTGGATGATGAACTTCACCGAGCGCATGCTCGAGAAAATCTGCCTCGACGTCAACGGCACAACCGAAGTCAAAGTCGGCGACAACGTCATCAGCTTCAAGGCCCCCTACAAGCGCGTCACCATGACCGAAGCCATCAAGGAATTCACCGGCTACGACATCACCGGCATGGACGAAGACGCCCTCCGCGACGTCTGCCGCAAACTCGGCATCGAAGTCGACCCCTCGCTCGGCAAAGGCAAACTCATCGACGAAATCTTCGGCGAGAAATGCGAAGGCAACTACATCCAGCCCACCTTCATCACCGACTACCCCATCGAGATGTCGCCCCTGACAAAGCGCCACCGCAACAACCCCGAGCTCACCGAACGCTTCGAGCTCATGGTCAACGGCAAAGAACTCGCCAACGCCTACTCAGAGCTCAACGACCCCATCGATCAGTACGAGCGCTTCGTCGAGCAGATGCGACTCAGCGAGAAAGGCGACGACGAAGCCATGATCATCGACCACGACTTCATCCGCGCCCTCGAATACGGCATGCCCCCCACATCAGGCATGGGCATCGGCATGGACCGCCTCGTCATGCTCATGACCGGCAAGACCACAATCCAGGACGTACTCCTCTTCCCCCAGATGCGTCCCGAGAAAGTCGAGAAACGCGACAACGCACAGGCATTCGCCGAAGTCGGCGTCGCCGAAGACTGGGTCGCTCCACTCTACAAAATCGGCATCCTCACCGTCGCCGACCTCGCAGCAGCCTCAGCCGGCAAACTCCACCAGGACCTCTGCGGCGTCAACAAAAAATACAAGCTCGAGCTTAAAAGCCCCACCGTCGACGACGTCAACGCATGGATCGCCGCCGCACAGCGTTAGCCTTTGCACTCGAAATTTTGTTTAATCATGACACTGATTAAAATTACAATAGCTACATGGAACAGATTAAATTAAGCATTAAAAACGTATCCGGTGCAGTCGACCGCGCCACAATCGACGCCCTCGCCCCCGAAGCCAACGACGGACTCCGCAAAATCATCGACGGCACCGGCCTCGGCAACGACTTCCTCGGATGGGTCAACCTCCCGACATCAATCACCCCCGAATCACTCGACGACATCAACGCAACAGCCGCCGCACTCCGCAACAGCTGCGACACAATCGTCGTCATCGGCATCGGCGGCAGCTACCTCGGCGCAAAAGCCGTCATCGAAGCACTCTCCGACTCATTTGCCGCTTACCGCAACACAACCCCCAAAGTCCTCTTTGCCGGACAGAACATCGGCGAAGACTACCTCTACGACCTTCAGGACTACCTCAAAAACAAAAAATTCGGCATCATCGTCATCTCCAAATCAGGCACGACGACCGAACCCGCGATAGCCTTCCGACTCCTCAAAGAACAGCTCGAGAGCCAGATGGGCCACGACGAAGCATCTAAGCGCATCGTCGCCATCACCGACGAACACCGCGGCGCCCTCCGCAGCCTCGCCACACAGGAAGGCTACAAAACCTTCGTCATCCCCGACAACGTCGGCGGCCGCTTCTCAGTCCTCACACCCGTAGGCCTCCTGCCCATCGCCGTCGCCGGATTCGACATCCATGCCCTCGTCGCCGGTGCAGCCGAGTTCGAGAAAGAAACCCTCACAGGCGCCAACACCGACGCCAAACTCTACGCCATGACCCGCAACGCCCTCTACCGCGCAGGCAAAAAAACCGAGATTCTCGTCAACTACAACCCCAAACTCCACTTCTTCGGCGAATGGTGGAAACAGCTCTACGGCGAAAGCGAAGGCAAAGACCACAAAGGCATCTACCCCTCGGCAGTCGACAACTCAACCGACCTCCACTCAATGGGCCAGTGGATTCAGGACGGCGAACGCACCATCTTCGAGACCGTCATCTCAGTCATAGACCAGAAACATAAAGTAGTCATCGGCAGCGACGAAGCCAACCTCGACGGCCTCAACTACCTCGCCGGCAAGCGCGTCGACCAGGGCAACAAAATGGCCGAGCTCGGCACAGTCCTCGCCCACGTCGACGGCGGCGTGCCCAACATCCACATCACCATGCCCTCACTCACCGAGCGCTACCTCGGCCAGCTCATCTACTTCTTCGAAGCAGCGTGCGGCATCAGCGGCTACATCCTCGGCATCAACCCCTTCAACCAGCCCGGCGTCGAAGCCTACAAACGCAACATGTTTGCCCTCCTCGAAAAACCCGGCTACGAAAAAGAAACCGAAGCCATCAAAAAACGCCTCTGATCCCCACTCAGAGCCATAAAAAAACAATCAGGGCCGTGTCATAAGTCACGGCCTTGATTGTTTTATGCAGGCGCCGGGAACAAACCCCGGGACGAGATAAGCTCCCGCCTATCTCGGTATCTCTCAGCGCCTGTCTCCGCTGCGTGCCGGAGGCACGACGTTGTGCAAGAACCCCGCGCTTCAGCGAGACCCTCCGATAACTCCGATAATTCCGATTCCTACGACCTCCGTCCACTAACCGTGCCGGAGGCACGATCTCGTGCAAGAATCCAGCGCTTCAGCGCAACCGCCGACATTTCCGATAACTCCGATAATTCCTACTCCTCAGACCTCCGTCCACTAACCGTGCCGGAGGCACAATCTCGTGCAAGAATCCCGCGCTTCGGCGCAGGGAAAGCCTATCCCTCAGCAAATTAGCCTCAGTGAGACGTCTTATGCGTGGAGCGAGGGGGGCCGATAAGCAAGCCACAAAACCCCTCAAACTCAAGCCCGAGGCTTGAAATCTTGTTTACCGCGACCGCCGCGCCCGTGGATGCAACGCATCCAACATCCTCAAACTTAGGCCGGAGGCCTGAAATTTGGTTAACCCCATGCGATGAACACTCGGGGCAGAGGCAACCCCAATGACCCATCAACACCAGAGGTGTTGAACATCAGGTTAAGCAGCAGACCTTAATGACTTTAATTGACTTTAATGACCTTAACGAACTTATCCCAACGTCGCCGGCAAAGGCAATCACAGATTGCCGATTTACTCATAGCCCTGACGGCCGCAGGCTCTCAGGGCTGCAGCGCCGCAACAAACCCGGCGCCCGCAGGCCGCCGATTGATTTAAGCTGACTAATGCAACAATCAATTTTGATATACTTCGGGATATTCTTTCGTCCGACCCGTCCGATTTATCTGACTCGTCGGACTCGATATGATATATAAAAAGGAAGCCCGGGGAGACTTGGGTCTCTCCGGGCTTCGTAGAGGGGGCGGTTACC
>CALZQD010000043.1 GCA_945828175.1 uncultured Bacteroidales bacterium
AGAGCACCATGACGACACCGACGAGGAGAATGACCGTCAGAGGCCACATCTCGAGCAGGTTGTGGAGATAGAGATTGCTCTCGCTGACGAAGCCGTTGGCGGTCTCGCGCAGTCCGTCTGAAAGCAGAAGGAGAACGAGAAATGCGACGAAGAGCACGGCAAAGATAAGGCCGTTGACAAGCACTTTATTGCGCAGCTTGCGGGCAAACGCCTCGGTGCCGTCGATATTATTCATAAAGTAAAGCGCAGCCTGCGTGCGGGCGAGGAAGAAGACTGCAAAGCCGAGCAGAAGATTCTTCCAGCAGAAGATGGCTTCGAGGCCGTGTGTCGGCGCCCACTGCGAAATCACCGGAGCGGCGACGTCGAGCAGATTGCTTTTGTTGATTGTGAATTCTGCGCCGAAGAACATCATGGCGACAGCGACGCCGAGCAGCACGCAGCCGAAGAGGCCGTTGAACATCAGGAAGACGTCGTAGGTCGACGTGCCGTAGAGGTTGCCTTTCTTGCGGCGGAATTCATAGCTGACAGCCTGAAGCACGAAGCTCAGCAGAATGAGCATCCAGAGCCAGTATGCACCACCGAAGCTCGTCGAGTAGAACAGCGGGAAAGAGGCGAAAAACGCGCCGCCGAAGACGACGAGAGTCGTGAAGGTCAGCTCCCATTTACGCCCGAGCGAGTTGATGACGAGGCTGCGGTCGTTGCCGTCCGACAGCTCGAGTATCATCGACTGACCGCCTTGCACGAAGAGGAGGAAGACTAAGGCGGCACCGAGCACTGCGACAAGGAGCCACCAGTAAGATTGTAACAGTTCTAATGTAGTCATAAGGCAAAGCGGTTAATCGTGTTGTTCGATATTGTTTTTAGAAGCTTTAGAAAGATATCTGAGCATGATGCTGATTTCAGCGGCAAGCATCAGTGTGAAGAGGGCGGCGAAAATCCAGAACGTCAGCTCGACCGACGATGACTGAATGGCCGAAACGGCTGCGCGCGTAGGCATCAGATCCTGGATGACCCAGGGCTGACGGCCGACTTCAGCCACAACCCAGCCGGCCTGGCTACATATCCATACGACGGGAATCGAGAGTATGCCGACCCAGTGGAGCCACGGGCGCTCGAGGACTTTGATTTTTCTATAGCTGACGAATATCAGCACGATGAACAGCAGCATCAGATAGCCACCTGCCATTACCATGATTCTGAAAGCATAGAAAGTCATCGCTACGGGCGGCACAGCCTCGTCGACGCTGTCGAAGAAGCCATAGCCGAAATATTTATAGTCGGCATGGATGTCGGCCAAAGCGGCCTGCATCGCCAGGCTGTCGCCTGCGGCGCGGGCCTCACCGTAACGGGCGAGAGCGGCGCGGGCGGCGCGGCCGCGTTCGATGCGCTCGGCATAGCTGACGGTGTTGATTGTGTCGCCGTCGGCAGTCAGGGCAACGCCGTCGATGAGGTCGTTGATGCCCGGAACGAATGTGTTCGGGTCATGGTTGGCGAGCACCGACAGACCGTAGGGCAGCGAAATCTCGAAGTGCATCGCGTCCTGATCGTCGCCGGGCTTCTTGTCGTTGTTGTAGATACCGAAAGCTACGAGTTCCTGACCGACTTTGCCATCGTAGAGACCTTCCATAGCGGCGAGTTTCATAGGCTGCACGCGTGCAACCTCGACAGCCGAGCCGTCGCCGGTGTAGAGCGTCAAAAGCATCCCGACGAGACCGACCCACGCGCCGACCTTGATTGACTTGACGGCGGCGTCGACATTGCGTTTGCGCCAGAGGAGCCAGCTGCTGATGCCGATGACGAAGACAGCCGCAAGAACCCAGCCGCTGAAGACGGCGTGGAAGAACTTGTTCATGGCGACAGAGTTGAAGGCAACCTGCCAGAAGTTGTCCATGACGTTACGCATCTGGTCGGGGTCAAAGGCCATGCCGACAGGATTCTGCATCCAGGCGTTGGCGACGAGAATCCACAGCGCCGAAAGCGATACGCCGATGGCTGTCAGCCATGTAGCGGCGAGGTGGAAGCGTTTGCTCACCTTGTTCCAGCCGAAGAACATCACGGCGACAAAGGTCGCTTCGAGGAAGAATGCCAGCAGACCTTCGATAGCCAGGGGCGCGCCGAAGATGTCGCCGACAAACCAACTGTAGTTCGACCAGTTGGTGCCGAACTCAAACTCGAGAATAATACCCGTTGCGACGCCGCAGGCAAAGTTGATGCCGAAAAGCGTCATCCAGAATTTTGTGATTCCTTTCCAGGCCTCCTTGCCGGTGCGGACATAGATTGTCTCCATGATGGCGAGCATCAGCGAGAGACCTATCGTCAGAGGCACGAAGAGCCAGTGATACATCGCTGTGAGGGCAAACTGCGCCCTCGACCAGTCGACAACTCCTAATAAATCATTCATGATATTATAATTAGTAAATAAATAGTTTTATCGTTGTGTAAGCTCGGTCGCCACAGCTTCGGCCCGCTCGGCGTCGCTGTAGTAGTTCTCGCTGAGCAGGTCGGGGAAAAAGAACAGCTTGAGGACCGCAAACATTATAAAAAGCTTTATAATGATTATGGCCCAGAGACTTCGCCCGACCGTCATTGACCGAAATCCGTCGACATACAGGTTTATTACCCGTCTGAATAATCTTTTCATTGCCTTTTTGCGACCTTGTTTTGTTAATCGACAGGCAAAATAACATAAAAAGTCTGTAATTGCAAAAAATGTAAAGAAAAATAGCGGCCTCCTTGACGGGAAGTCGCTATTTTTCTATATCATGAAAGCGTGAGTCGGCTTTGGTCTTATGCCTGTGCCTCGACGGCATCTTCAGAGGCCGCGATGATTTTTGTGACGATTTTCTTTTCGTTCTCGTCGAAGTCGACGGCAATCGTGTTGCCGGGCATCACCGAGGCCGTGATGAGCAGCTCGGCCAGTTCGTCTTCGAGATACTTCTGGATGGCTCTCTTGAGCGGTCGGGCGCCAAACTGGCGGTCGTAACCCTTGTCGGCGATGAAATTGCGGGCTTTCTCCGACAGGTTGAGCTTGTAGCCGAGCTCGTTGAGGCGCTTGGTAAAGCCGGCAAGCTCGATGTCGATGATCTTGAAGATGGCATCGCGGTCGAGCTGGTCGAACATTATTATATCGTCGATGCGGTTGAGGAATTCAGGCGAGAAAGCCTTGTTGAGGGCTTTCTGCAGAACGCCGTGGGTATATTCGTTGTCGACCTCGCGGGTGGTGAAGCCGACGCCCGAGCCGAAGTCTTTCAGCTGTCGCGTGCCGATATTCGATGTCATTATGATAATCGTGTTCTTGAAGTCGATGCGGCGGCCGAGACTGTCGGTCAGACGGCCTTCATCCATGACCTGAAGGAGCAGGTTGAAGACGTCGGGATGAGCCTTCTCGATTTCGTCGAGCAGCACGACAGAGTAGGGGTGACGGCGCACCTTTTCGGTGAGCTGGCCGCCCTCCTCATAGCCGACGTAGCCCGGAGGCGCACCGACGAGGCGCGAGACGGTAAACTTCTCCATATACTCGCTCATGTCGATTCTGATCAGCGTGTCGGCCGAGTCGAAAAGATATTCGGCGAGCTTCTTGGCGAGGTGGGTCTTGCCGACACCGGTCGGGCCGAGGAACATGAATGTGCCGATGGGCTTGTTGGGGTCTTTCAGGCCGATGCGGTTGCGGTGTATGGCCTTGACAATCTTGCTGACGGCCTCGTCCTGACCGATGATGGCGCCTTTGAGGGCCGGAGCCATCTCGAGCAGTTTGACGCCTTCGGCCTGGGCCACGCGCTGCACCGGCACGCCTGTCATCATCGCAACGACTTCGGCGATGCTGTCCTCGTCGACGGTCTGACGGTTCTCGACCATATCTTTCTCCCACTTGACCGTTAGGTCGTCGAGCTGCACGCGCAGTTCCTGAGCCTTGTTGCGCCACTCGGCGGCAGCGTTATAATTCGACGAGCGGGCGGCTGCCTGCTTGTTGTTGTCGGCCTCCTCGATTTCTTTCTCGAGAGCCTCGATTTCGGCGGGAACCTTTACATTGGTAATATGTACACGCGAGCCCGCCTCGTCGAGGGCGTCGATAGCCTTGTCGGGGAAGTTGCGGTCGGTGATATATCTGTCGGTCAGCTTGACACAGGCCTCGAGAGCGTCCTCGGTGTAGGTGACGTTGTGGTGAGTCTCATATTTATCCTTGATGTTGTGGAGGATGCTGAGGGTCTCCTCGGCCGTGGTCGGCTCGACCATGACTTTCTGGAAACGACGTTCGAGCGCGCCGTCTTTCTCGATGTTCTTGCGGTATTCATCGAGAGTCGTGGCGCCGATGCACTGCAGCTCTCCGCGCGCGAGGGCGGGCTTGAGCATATTGGCGGCGTCCATCGAGCCCTGCGAGTTGCCCGCACCGACGATGGTGTGGATCTCGTCGATAAAGAGTATGACGTTGGGGTTCTTGCTCAGCTCGGTGAGTATGGCCTTGATACGCTCCTCGAATTCGCCGCGGTATTTGGTGCCTGCGACGATGGCGGCCATGTCGAGCGACACGACACGCTTATCAAAGAGGATGCGCGAAACCTTGCGCTGGACGATGCGGAGCGCAAGGCCTTCGACAATAGCCGATTTGCCGACCCCGGGCTCGCCGATGAGCACGGGGTTGTTCTTCTTGCGACGGCTGAGAATCTGAGCGAGACGCTCGATCTCGACCTCACGCCCGACGACAGGGTCGAGGCGGTTGTCGCGGGCGGCGCGCGTCATGTCGTGGCCGAACTTGTCGAGGACGGGCGTGTCGCTCTGACCCGAACGGGCGTGTGCGGCTTTGCCTGTGCCCTGAGCCTGAGAGCGGCTGTCAGAGCCGTATGACGACTGACGGTCTTCGTCGCCGTCCTCGAGGTAATCGGCGCCCTCGCTGACAGCCTCGGGCTGCGACGATACGAGCGAATAGAGCTTGTCGTAGCTTATGCCGGCGTTGATAAACGGCTGCATATAGTCGATGTTCTGGAGCTCGTAGTTGTGGAATAGTGCCAATAATATGTGTGTCAGGTCGACAGCGGGCGACTTGAGCAGGCGCGCCTCGAGGGTGCTGAGCTTGACGATTCTGTTGGTCAGATCGCTGACCGACAGCTCGGTGATGTGCTGCTCCGCCTCGTTGAAGAGGTGTTCGTCGAGCTTCTGCTTGAGTTCGTAGACAGAACTTCCGACAGCGGCCTTCTCGAGCAGCTTGGCCGTGCGGCTCTCGACGTCTGAAATCATAGCGAGAAGCAGGTGGGCTGGCGTGATGCTCGAATTGTTGTGCCTGAGCGCCTCTTTCTTGCTGCGCTCGAGGAGTTTCTGTATATCAGGAGAAAATCTGTTTTCCATCTAATTTATTATCTTTCGTCTTTTGGTTTTGTGTCTGTAATCTATATTAACAATTAGCAAAGATTATGCCAATAATCGTCAGACCGCACTATACATTATATAAATAAAGATTTTTTTTGCTTTGAATTGTTCAAAGATACATTTTTTTCGAGAAAAAAACAGTATCTTTGTATGATATTTATGCGGAATATTTTGCGACCGGGCTTTCGCTCGGCCAAATGCTCCGCCTAAACGATTAATTTACAGAAACCATAATCATGATTGAAGACGATCGCATATTAAAGATTAATATCGAAAATGAGATGAAATCGGCCTATATCGACTACTCTATGTCGGTCATAGTGTCGAGAGCGCTCCCTGATGTGCGTGACGGCATGAAGCCGGTACATCGCCGAGTGCTGTTCGGAATGAATGAAATGGGCAACAACAGCGATAAGCCCCATAAAAAATCGGCAAACTGTGTCGGTGAGGTCATGGGTAAGTATCACCCCCACGGTGACTCATCTATCTATGGCACAGTCGTGCGCATGGCTCAGGACTGGTCGTTGAGATATACTCTTGTCGACGGTCACGGCAACTTCGGCTCGGTCGACGGTGATCCCCCGGCCGCTATGCGTTATACCGAGGTACGCCTCTCGAAGATGGGCGAGGAGATGCTCGCCGACATCGATTCCGATACAGTCGACTTCCAGCCCAACTACGACAACTCGCGCCGCGAGCCGGTCGTGCTGCCCACGCGTTTCCCCAACCTTCTTGTCAACGGTGCATCAGGCATCGCCGTCGGCATGGCTACCAACATGCCCCCTCACAACCTTTCGGAGTCGATTGACGCCTGCGTGGCTCTCCTCGAGAACCCCGAGCTGACGATTCCCGAACTTATGAAATATATCACCGCCCCCGACTTCCCGACCGGCGGCATCATATATGGATATAACGGCGTCAAGGCCGCATACGAGACCGGCCGCGGCCGCATCATCATCCGTGCCAAGGCCGAAATCGAGTCAGAGGCAAACCACGACTCGATTATCGTCACCGAGATTCCCTACGGCGTCAACAAGGCCGAGCTTATCAAATATATAGCCGACCTCGTCAACGAGAAGAAACTCGACGGCATCGCCGATATCAACGACGAGACCGACTACAAGGGCATGCGCATCGTCATCGAACTCACGAGCGACGACAACGCCAACGTCGTGCTCAACAAGCTCTATAAGATGACCCAGATGCAGGCCTCGTTCAGCGTCAACAACGTCGCGCTGGTCAACGGCCGCCCCTGCACCCTGAACATCAAGCAGATCATCGCCGCCTTCATCGACCACCGTCATGATGTCGTCATCCGCCGTACTCAGTTCGAGCTCAACAAGGCCCGCGAACGCGCCCTGATACTCCGCGGCCTGATTATCGCCTCGCAGAACATCGACGAGGTCATTCACATCATCCGCTCGTCTGACGACACAGAACAGGCCAAGCTCCGCCTCGCCGAACGCTTCGACCTCGTCGACGTGCAGACCCAGGCCATCGTCGATATGCGCCTCAAGAGTCTCACTCAGCTCGAGCAGGGCAAACTCGAGGCCGACTACGAGAAGGTCATGGCCGAAATCGCCCGCCTCGAACTCATCCTGTCTGACCCCGCCGAGTGCCGCCGCGTCATCCGCGAAGAACTCGAGGCCGTCAAGGAGCAGTATGGCGACGCCCGCCGCACGGTCATCGACTATACCGCAGGCGACTTCAACGCCGAAGACTTCTATGCCGACGACGAGATGATTATCACCATCTCACACCTCGGCTACATCAAACGCACGCCCCTGAGCGAATTCCGCGCCCAGAACCGTGGCGGGGTAGGAGCCAAGGGCAGCGACACCCGCGACGAAGACTTCATCGAGCACATCTATCCCGCCTCGATGCACAACACAATGCTCTTCTTCACCGACCGCGGCCTCGTCTACAAGATGAAAGTCTACGAGCTCCCCGAAGGCGCCAAGAACAGCAAGGGCCGCGCCCTCCAGAACCTGCTCGAAATTGAGCCCGGCGACCAGGTCAACGCCTACATCCGCTGCAAGCAGCTCGACGACAGCGAGTTTGTTAACTCTCACTATCTCGTCTTCGCAACCAAAAACGGCATTGTCAAGAAGACTCTTCTCGCCGAATATGCCCGCGTGCTCGCCAAAGGCAAGAAAGCGCTCGTCATCCGTGAAGACGACCGTCTCATCGGCGTCGAACTCACCGACGGCAACTCTGAGATTCTCATGGCCAACCGCAACGGCCGCGCCATCCGCTTCCACGAGTCGAAGCTCAGAGCCATGGGCCGCGTTTCGACCGGCGTGAGAGGCATGCGTCTCGACGGCGGCGACGACGAAGTAATCGGCCTTATCGCCATGAGCTCCGACTCTGAAGACAACGTCATGGTCATCTCTGAGAAAGGCTTCGGCAAGCGCTCGCTCCTCGACGGCTACCGCGTCACCAACCGCGGCGGCAAGGGCGTCAAGACAATGAACATCTCCGACAAGACCGGCCTCCTCGTCGCCTTCAAGAGCGTCAACGACGACAACGACCTCGTCATCATCAACAAATCGGGTATCACCCTCCGCATCCACGTCTCAGACATCCGTGTCATGGGCCGTGCAACACAGGGCGTCAAGCTCATCAACCTTGACAAGCGCAACGACGTTATAGCATCGGTATGCTGCGTCGAAGCTGACCCCGAGGAAGAGACTGTCGAAGTCATCGAGGGCGAGGAGCTCCCCGACATGGTCGACGACGAAGCTGATATCGATGTTGTCGACGAAGCCGAAGAAACCGACGACGATAACGAAGAACAGTCTAACGATTGAAATAAATAATTATCCATCAATATTCTAACGATTAAATATTATGAAAAAAATCATCCTTATTGGTGCAGGTATTCTCGCAGGGCTCACAGCCTCGGCTCAGATGTCTGTAGTAAAAGAGGCTGAAAAGGCCATGAAAAGTACTGATGACAGCTACAAACCCGTTGTAGAAATCATCACTCCCGCGCTGACCAATCCCGAGACTGCCGGCCTGGCACAGACATGGTATATTCCCGGCAAAGCAGCTTTCAAGTATTATGACCACCTCCTCGGCCTCAAGGCCTTCAACAAGCTTCCCGAGGACGGCGAACTCAAGATGGCCGAGGCTGTTCTTGATGGTTACAAATATTTCGTGAAAGCTCTTCCCCTCGACTCTGTTCCCAACGAAAAAGGCAAGATCAAACCCAAATACTCTAAAGAAATCGTCTCGACTCTCGCTGGCCACTTCGGTGACTTCAGCGGTGCCGGCGCCACATTCTACAACAACAAGCGCTACGAAGACGCCTACGACGTATGGCAGGTTATGGTCGACATGTATGCTAATCCCATCTACAAGAAAGATATCGCCAACGTCGACTCGACTCTCATGAGCGACATCACTTTCAACCAGGGTATCGCCGCCTGGCAGGGTGATAATCTTCCCAAAGCTCTCGCAGCATTCAAGAATTCAATCACTCTCGGCCACAACGACAAGGATACATATAATTATGCTATCGGCGTAGCTTTGCAGATTCCCGACAGCGTCGCCGCTATCGAACTCGCCAAGGAGGCACTTCCCCTTTACGGCAAAGAAGAGCCCTCTTATATCGGCATCATCATCAACGACTATCTGCAGAAGAAAGACTATCAGAAAGCTTTCGATGCTATCAACGAAGCCATCGTCGCCAACCCCGACAACGCACAGTATTATGTAGTTCTCGGTATCATCTATGACAACGACGGCAAACGTGCCGAGGCCAAGAAAGCATATGCAAAGGCAATCGAACTCGACGCCTATAATAAGGACGCCCTCTTCAACTACGGCAAGGCCCTCTGCGAAGACGCTTATGAAATCAGTGATAAGGCTCCCTCTGATCCTACTCTCATTGAGGCTTACTTCAACGATAACATTCGCCCCCTCTTCCTCGAGGCAGCCGATTATCTCGAAAGAGCTTACAATGTCGACGAAGACTACACCATCGCCCTCAAGTATCTCCAGAACGTCTATTACAACCTCAAGGACGACGCAAAACTTAAGGAGACTGAAGATCGTCTCAATAAATAATTGAGCAAAACATTTTTCGCAGAGCCCGGCCTTAAAAGTCGGGCTTTGCTGTTTTTTTTTATACCTTTGCAGAACTATAGCTTATAAAGGAATAAAAGATATGACAGATACAACTCAGCAGTTTGACGCGGCGCTCGCATTATGCCGCAAAGTATTCACAACCAAGCTCGCCGACTACGGTCCCTCGTGGCGAATCCTGCGCCCCGCCGCGGTCACCGACCAGATATTCATCAAGGCCAAGCGCATCCGCTCGCTCGAGACCAAGGGCTGCTCGGCTGTAGGCGAGGGCATTCTCCCCGAATTCATCGCCATAGTCAACTATGGCATCATCGGCCTCATACAGCTCGAGCTCGGGGCCTCAGACACCAAAGACATCGACGTCGAAACCTGTCTCTTATACACATCTCCGAGCCCACGAGACGTAGAGGAATCT
>CALZQD010000044.1 GCA_945828175.1 uncultured Bacteroidales bacterium
CGGCAAATAAGTGATGGCGATTGATTGAAAATTTCACATAAATTGATTAACTTTGCGGCCGTTAGTCTAAACAAACCATTTAAACAACAATAATAAAATGAGAAAAAACATTGTCGCAGGCAACTGGAAAATGAACACTACTCTCCAGGAGGGTGTCAAACTTGCCGAAGAAGTAAACGCAGCTGTCAAGGCTGCCGACGTCAAATGTGATGTCGTCATCTGTGTTCCCTTCACACATCTTGCAACCATCAGCGAGAAAATCGACAAAAACGCTCTCGGCCTTGGTGCTGAGAACTGCGCCGACCACAAATCAGGCGCATACACCGGTGAGGTTTCTGCTCCCATGGTAGCTTCGACAGGTGCAAACTATGTTATCCTCGGCCACTCAGAGCGTCGCCAGTACTATGGCGAGACATCGGAGACCCTCCGCGAGAAAGTCGCTCTTGCCCTCGAGAACAATCTGACACCTATCTTCTGCATCGGTGAGGTCCTCGCCGAAAGAGAGAACGGCACATACAACGAAGTCGTCAAGAAACAGGTCGAAGACGCTCTCTTCAACCTCAGCGCTGAAGATTTCGGCAAAATCATCCTCGCCTACGAACCCGTCTGGGCTATCGGCACAGGCAAGACTGCAACAGCCGAGCAGGCCGAAGACATGCACGCCCACATTCGTGCCGTCATCGCCGGCAAATACGGCAAAGAAGTCGCTGATAACACCTCGATTCTCTACGGCGGCAGCTGCAAGCCCTCGAACGCCAAGGAGCTCTTCGCAAAACCCGACGTCGACGGCGGTCTCATCGGTGGCGCTTCGCTCAAATGCGCTGACTTCATGGGCATCGTAACAGCATTCTAATCCCCGGTTAGACATCTTTAAAAATTATTTTATGGCTGCAATGATATAATTTTGTATCTTTGCAGCCATAAATATTTTTATCTCTGATGAAGAAAAGATTAACAGCAACTCTCATCGCCGCGGCGATGGCTGTGTCGGCTGTCTTTGCCGAGACGACCGACAGCCTCACCATTGTCGACCGCCTCAATGCCGAGGGCGTCATCACTGTCACTCAGCCCGCTGCGCTCGGTGAGCGCCTTGTCAGGGAAGCCGCTCCCGTGGCAGAGGAAGTCGCCGACGGCGGCGCTCAGGAAGCGGTTGCGCCCGTCCATCACGGACGTGCCGGATTCAGAGTACAGGTATTTGACGACAACAATGTGCGCACGGCGCGCCACGAAGCCCAGGCGCGTAAGAACCAGATCGAGCTCCGTTTCCCCGAATACAAGGCTTACGTCACGTTCAACTCTCCCTATTGGCGCGTAAAGGTAGGCGATTTCGCCAGCCGCAGCGAAGCCGAGGCAGCCATGGCCGAAATCCGTCAGGCATTCCCCGGGATGGCGCGCTCGCTCAGAATCGTGCGCGACCGAATTAACTAAGTAACAGATAATAATGAAGAATCAATTGTCAGATAGCAATCAGCAAAAGATTGATGAAATCTCACAGCATATCGAAGCCATAATACGCCTCGTCGGCGAGGATCCAACCCGCGAGGGGCTGCTCAAGACGCCCCAGCGCTCGGCCAAGGCGCTTTATTATCTGACCTCGGGCTACAGAGTTAATCCGGGCGAGATGATCGAGCAGGCTTTGTTCGACCACGAAGGCTCGAAAATCATCGTAGTCAAGGATATAGAGTTTTACTCGATGTGCGAGCACCATATCCTGCCTTTCTTCGGCCGCATCTCTATCGGCTATATCCCCGACGGCAAGATTATCGGCCTGAGCAAGGTTGCGCGCGTCGTCAACGCCTATGCCCGCCGCCTGCAGGTTCAGGAGCGCCTGACCGCACAGATCTGCGACCAAATCAAGACTACCGCCGGCGCCAAAGGCGTTATCGCCGTCTGCAATGCCCAGCACCTCTGCATGAAGATGCGCGGCGTCGAGAAACAGGATTCATCGACCACGACTATCGACTATAACGGCGTCTTCGAAGACAACCCCGCGCTCCGCGACGAATTCATGAAGATGCTCTCGGTCTGACCTACGGCCGCGAAATAAAAGCATAAAATAGAAGCCCGCTCGAAAGCGGGCTTTTATTTTGTGTCGTAATCATCATCGTCGTCGTCGAGGTCGTCGAAGTCAAAGTCGAAATCCCAGCCGTTGTCGTAGATATTCTCGGTGAATTTCGAGAGCTCGCGGCCTTCGCGCTTGGTCGGGCGTCCGAGGCCCTTGCGGCGGTCGACAAAGCCCGAGATCTTGACGACTTCGAGCAGGTCGTACTGCGACTGCGGCGTGATGTTCTCCATATATTCGGGGACAAGCTTGGCGCCGAGGCGGTTCTCGGTGAGCGCCAGCACCCTGAACGAGTATGTCACCGGCGGTTTGCGTATGTTGACGATGTCGCCGATCTTTATCATTCTCGCGGGTTTGGCAATCACGGCCGAGTCGCCGCTGCCGATGGTGACGCGGCCTTTCTTACAGGCCTCGGTGGCGATGGTGCGCGTCTTGAAGATGCGCATCGCCCACGTCCATTTGTCGATTCTTACTTCAGCCTTTGCCATTTACTTGTTGTTGAATTTGCACATTGCGTTCTGGATGCCGGCCAGAACGAATTCCTTTATTGCCTCGACGGCCGTTTCGAGACGCGAGCCGATGGCGGCCTCTTCGTCGTCGGTGAATTTGCCGAGGACGTAGTCAATCTGACATCCGCGCGGATAGTTGTCGCCGATGCCGAATCGCAGGCGGGGGTAGGCGTCGTTGCCGAGCATGGCGGCGATGTTCTTCAGGCCGTTGTGGCCGGCGTCGCTGCCGCGGGGCTTGAGCCTGATGGCGCCGAAGGGCAGGGCGATGTCGTCGACGCAGACGAGTATGTCATTGATGTCGATGTTCTCCTTGTCTTTCCAGTAGCGGACGGCGTTGCCGCTCAGGTTCATGTATGTCGAGGGTTTGAGCAGCACGAGCTGCTTGTTTTTGAGTCTCATTCGGGCAACGTCGCCATAACGTTCGGTCGAAAAAGAAATATTGGATGCCTCGGCTAAGGCATCCAATATTCTAAATCCTATGTTGTGGCGCGTATCGCGGTATTCACTGCCGATGTTGCCGAGACCAACAATCAGATATTTCATGCCGGCTCAATTACTTAGCGGCTGTAGCGGCAGCACCGCGGGCGGCGCGAGTCAGCTGAACGGCGCAGACGACGGCGTTCTTGGCGTTGACGAGTTCGAGGCCCTCGAAGTGGAGGTCGCCGACAGCGAGTGTTTTGCCGAGGCCGAGGTTGTCGACATTGATGATGAGACGCTCGGGAATGTTGGTGTAGATAGCTTTAACGCGCAGTTTCTTCATCGAGAGGCTGAGCTTACCACCGGCTTTGACACCTTCGGCGTGGCCGTCGAGTTTGACGGGAACCTCGATTGTGACGGGCTTCTTGTCGTTGACTTCGAGAAGGTCGAGGTGGAGGATGGTGTCTTTGACGGGGTCAAACTGTATGTCTTTGAGTACAGCCATACGCTTGTCGCCGTTGATGTCGAGTTCGATAGCGTAGATGTTGGGGGTGTAGATGAGCTTGCGGACAGCTTCGTTTGTCACTGTGAGGTCAGTTGTGACGAGGCCTTTGCTGTTGCCGATTTCTACGATTTTCTCGCCGTCTTTGAGTGTGCCCTTGTAGGGGAGTTCGACGACTTCGCCGCCATTGAGCACTACGGGGATTTTACCTTCGGCGCGGAGGGCCTTGGTTGCTTTTTTGCCGAGCTCTACACGGGGAGCGGCTGCCAGTTTGAATACTTCCATTTGTAATTGATTTTGATTGTGTTACTAAAAATTAAGATGCTTCTTAATTTCCCATCACACGGGATGCTAAAAAGCGACTGCAAAGTTAGTAATTTATTTCGGTCTGTGCAACTATTTTGTTAATAAAGGAATAATTAGTAACTTTGGCATCTCTTTTGCTATAGCTATGTCGGTTGAGAGGCACACGCGGTGAACAACTTCGGCTCTCAGTCGCTTATTTTATTGATTATTCGACCTATTATTATATATGAAGCAAGATAACGAACAGGAACAGCAGGTGACAGTCAATCTCGGCAAAATCGACATCGATCCCTCGCAACTGACAACGCCGCCCGACATCTACGACCTCCCGATTCTGGCGACGCGCAATCTCGTGTTGTTCCCCGAAATCACGATACCCATCTCTCTCGGCCGCGAGAATTCGGTCGTTACGGCCACGATAGCCTCAGAGAAACTCATACCTATCGGCGTCGTCTGCCAGCTGAGGCCTGACGAAGAGCATCCCGCCGTGACCACCGGCCTCTATAAATACGGCGTTGTCGCCGACGTCCTCAGGGTTTTCGAGTTGCCCGACGGCTCGCACACGGCTCTCGTGCGCGCCCGCGGCAAATTCAAGATTCTCGGCCGCGGTCTCGGCGGCAACATCCCCGACGCACATCTCTCGGCCCGCATCAAGCTCATCGACGAGCCCGAGCCCGTCATGTCGCAGCCTGTCGAGGTGCTTGTCGACCAGATCAAGACATCGGCCATCAACCTCATACGCAAGACCACCGAGAACGCCAAGGAGATTGTCTTCAACATCAATCAGTTTGAAAACCCCGTCGAGCTGGTCAACCATCTCTGCACCAACATGGCCTTCGACCCTCAGGCCAAGATAAAGCTCCTCGCGGCCTCAGACTTCGAGAAGCGTGCCTACGGCCTGCTCTCGCTGCTCTCAGAGAACGAGCAGAAGGTCGACATCAGTCGCGAGATCATCGAGCGCACAAAGAGCAACCTCGACCAGAACCAGCGCAACGCCTTCCTCCAGCAGCAGATGGAGACTATCCGCGAAGAGCTCTACGGCGACACCACTGAGGCCGACGAACTCCTCGAGCGCGCCACCGACAGCGACATGACCCAGGAGGTGCTGAGCATCTTCGAGAAAGAGGTCGACAAACTCCGCCGCCTCAACCAGCAGTCGCCCGACTACTCGGTTCAGTATCAGTATCTCGAAACGCTTCTCGCACTTCCATGGACTTCTAAATCGGAAGTAAACAGCGACTTCGACAAGGCATCTGAAATCCTTGAGTCAGATCACTACGGTCTTGAGAAAGTCAAGGAACGCATACTCGAGCAGCTTGCCGTGCTGATAAACAATCCTCAGGGCAAAGCTCCGATACTCTGCCTCGTCGGTGCTCCCGGCGTCGGCAAGACCTCGCTCGGCAAGTCGGTTGCCCGCGCCCTCGGACGCGACTATCAGCGCGTGTCGCTCGGCGGCCTCCACGACGAATCTGAGATCAGAGGCCACCGCCGCACCTACATCGGCGCCATGCCCGGCCGCATCATCGACGCCATGAAGCGCGCCGGCAAGATCAATCCCGTGCTCTTGCTCGACGAAATCGACAAGATCGGCACCGACTACAAGGGCGACCCCTCGTCGGCCCTCCTCGAGGTGCTCGACCCCGAGCAGAACAAATTCTTCCACGACAACTATATCGACATCGACTACGACCTCTCGAACGTCCTCTTCATCGCCACGGCCAACACTCTCTCGTCCATTCAGCAGCCGCTGCTCGACCGCATGGAGGTCATCGACATCTCGGGCTACCTCCTCGAGGAGAAAATCGAGATTGCCCGCCGCCACCTGCTGCCCCGCGTGCTCGAGGAGCACAACGTAGAGCAGGGCGCCGTAGAGATTCCCGACGACACTCTCGCTGCCGTCATCGAGGGCTATACCTCGGAGAGCGGCGTGCGTCAGCTCGAGAAGGCTCTCGCCAAGATTGTCAGAAAATATGTGCTCGCCAAGATGAGCAAGAAAGACTTCCCCAAGGTCATCCGTCCTGCCGACCTCTACGACATCCTCGGTCTAGCCCGCTACAGCAAAGACGAGTATGAGGGCAACGAATATGCCGGCGTCGTCACAGGCCTCGCATGGACCCAGGTTGGCGGCGAGATTCTCCTCGCCGAGGCATCGCTCTCGTCGGGCAAAGGCGAGAAGCTCACTATCACCGGCAACCTCGGCGATGTCATGAAAGAATCGGCCACCATCGCCTACGAATGGGTCAAGGCCCACGCCGCCTCGCTCGGCATCGACGAGGCTATGTTCGAGAAACATAACCTCCACATCCACTTCCCCGAAGGCGCGATTCCCAAAGACGGCCCCTCGGCCGGCATCACTATCGCCACGGCCATCGTCTCGGCCTATACCGGGCGCCGTGTCGCCGAGCGCCTCGCCATGACGGGCGAAATCACCCTTCGCGGCCGCGTGCTCCCAGTCGGCGGCATCAAGGAGAAAATCCTCGCCGCAAAACGTGCCGGCATCACCGACATCATTCTCTCTGACAAGAACCGCCGCGACATCGAAGACATCTCTCCAAAGTATCTCGAAGGCCTGACCTTCCACTATGTCGAAACCGTCAGCGAGGTCATCGCCCTCGCTGTCACCGACGTTCCCGCAGTGAAATAAGCCCCCGGCTCAGACGATAAAACAGCGCGGCCGCCCAATCCGGGTGGCCGCGCTTGTTCTTGTAAATAAAGTCATTAAAGTCTTTAAGGTCATTAAAGTCATTAAGGGCGACCTTTGTGTCTCAGTCGATAAACCGCTTTGTCAGGTCGCCGTAGGCGTCGATGCGGCGGTCGCGCAGGAAGGGCCACCAGCGGCGCACCTGCTCCGAGCGGCCGAGGTCAATGTCGATAATCTGCTCGACCTCGCTGTCTGACGGCGCGCGGTAGAGAAATTCGCCCTGCGGTCCGGCGACGAAGCTGTTGCCCCAGAAGAGTATGCCGTTAGTCGCGCCCGACGGGTCGGGTTCGTGGCCGACGCGGTTGACGGCGACGAGCGGCAGGCCGTTGGCTACGGCGTGGCCGCGCTGAACTGTCACCCAGGCGTCGAGCTGACGCGCTTTCTCGTCGTAAGTATCGGTGCTTTCCCAGCCGATGGCCGTCGGGTAGATGAGAATCTCGGCTCCGGCGAGCGCCATGAGGCGGGCGGCCTCGGGATACCACTGGTCCCAGCAGACGAGCACGCCGAGGCGGCCGATTGATGTGTTGATGGGTTTGAAGCCTATGTCGCCGGGGGTGAAATAGAATTTTTCGTAATATGCCGGGTCGTCGGGAATGTGCATCTTGCGGTAGCGGCCGGCGACGCTGCCGTCGCTGTCGAAGACGACGGCTGTGTTGTGGTAGAGTCCCGGCGCGCGGCGCTCATAGAGCGAAGTAACGATGACGACCTTGTTCTCGCGAGCCAGCCGCGAATAGAGTTCGGTGTACTCCGAGTTGAGGTCGACGGCGAGGCCGCATTTGTCGACGTCCTCGGTCTGGCAGAAGTAGAGGCCGTCGTGAAGCTCCTGGTTGACAATGAGATTGGCGCCGTCCTTGGCGAGCTTCGTTATCTTCTCGGCGAGCCGGCGGCGGTTGTCGGCGATGTCGCCGGTGTTATGTTGCTGTATTATGCCTGTGCGGATGATTCTGTTCATTTCTTGATTGAGTTTTTGGGAAATTGCATCGAGACGCAGTGGAGCGAGCCGTGCTGGCGTATCAGCGCGCGGCAGTCGACGCTCACGATTTCGTGGTCGGGAAAAGTGATTCTGAGCATCTGCGCCGCGAGCTTGTCTTTCTGCGGCTGATTATAGACGGGCAACAGAATCACTTTGTTTAGTATCAGGAAGTTGGCGTATGTCGCCGGCAGCTGCTCGCCGTCTTCGTCGAAGATGGGGTCGGGCAGGGGCAGGCCGATGAGGTTATAGGGCGCACCGTCGGCTGTCGTGAGCGTCGTCAGTTGCTGCTCCATTCGCCTCAGCGGCTCGTAGTTGACGTCAGTCGGGTCCTCGCAGGCTACATAATATATAGTGTCGTGCGGCGCCAGGCGCGCCAGGGTGTCGATGTGGCTGTCGGTGTCGTCGCCGGCGAGCGAGCCGTGGTCGAGCCACAGCACGCGCTCGAGGCCGAAGAAATCCTTGAGCCGCGCTTCGATTTGCTCGCGCGTAAGGTCGCCGTTGCGGTTGGGCGACAACAGGCACTCCGACGTCGTCAGCATCGTGCCGGCGCCGTCGCTCTCAATCGAGCCGCCCTCGAGCACGAAGCCCAGGCGGTTGACATAGCGTCCCGCGAAAACGCCGCTCTCATACATCCGGCGCGTCACCAGATTGTCAAGGTTGGCCGCAAATTTCAGCCCCCAGCCGTTGAACTTGAAGTCGTTGACCTCGAAGCTGCCGTCGGCGACAACGGTCGTTATAGCGCCCAAGTCGCGCGCCCAGGTATCGTTGGTGTCGGCCTTGATATATGAGATTCGCTCCTGAGGCAGCGAGGCCAACTGCCTGGCGACGGCCTCGGGCTCGGGCGTCACTACAATCAGCGCCGCCTGCCTGACGATGGCCGCAGCGATGTCCTTAAAGCACCCGACGACCTCATCGAGCATATAATTCCAGTCGGTCAGACGGTGAGGCCACGAAAGCATCACCGCGTCGACCTCTTCCCATTCGGCGGGCAGGCGTCGGCCCGCGTTGTTATTCGTCGTAGTCATTCAGCGATTGCCAGATTGAGTTTTGGTCTTCTAAATATTCTTCACAAAAATCAAGAAAACCCCTTTTCTCGGAAGTTCCGTTTTCGGCGCACCATTCTTTGTAGCTGCGCCTGAGTTCTTCATCGTCGGCGAGCTGGCGCTTGAATTCGGCTTCGGCGATGTCTACGCTTCTATTTTGGTTAAGCAGAGTTTCGAAATAATATGTCAGATCTTCCATGGTCGAATATCGGGGTGTGGTTTTTTCTTGTTTTTCGAAAATACATATATTATATAACACACGAAAACTTCAAAGGTTATAATTAGTTAAAACAGCCGGCCGCAAACAATACGGCGCTCTAAGTGTTTTATAATTAGATACTCAACTAAAAAAAATCGTTTCAACTATGAAAAAGATACTCGGTCTAATCGCATTTGCGCTGATGATGGCGGGCTGCAGCCCTTTCTCCCTGGTTAACAGCGAGACATACAACAACGCCGACCTCAGCAGTTATCACACCTTCAGAATCGTGTCGCCGTCCGACGGCTCGCTTCCTCCCGGCATGGAGATGGTCACCTATTATAACATCACCGCCGCCATACGCGAGCAGTTGGTCGAGCGCGGCTTCGTCGAAGACCCCAACTCGCCCATGCTCATCAACATCGGCATCACCGTCCATCGCGAAATCCAGACCGAACCCGCCCTGCCGCCCGGTTATTTCACAGCCCCCGGCCCCTATTATACAGGCTATTACCCCTACTTTATGTATCCGCGTAACTACTACTGGGACAGCTATTACGCCAACGCCAAAGTCATCACCGGTATCTATAAAGAGGGCGTCCTGACAATGGATATCGTCAACATCGTCGACAAAGTTCCGCTCTATTCAGCCTCCGTCGCCACGATTCTCGAGAACGGCAACGCCCAGTTCCGCGACCTCTCGGGCATCGCGCAGGCCGTACACACCCTGTTCTCGAAATTCCCCGTGCCGCTGCTGCCGCAGTATCGCAATAACAATAATTAACAATCATGCGCAGCGTTGCCGCCCCAGTAGGGCCATAAATTTGTCGTAAGAAATAAAATTGATACAGCTATGAAATCAAACATCGTTTTAAGCCGGTATGTCATAAATACCATCAACTCCCTTCCTGAAAACGAGCGGCTCTCGATAGCCTCTGCTCTTGCCGGTGAGATGATTCTCGGTGCCAAGCTGACCAATGAACTCAACCCTCAGGAAGAAATGCTCTACAGCGTTATAAGAAACTTTATAATGCGCGATTCTCATGAGTATAATCTGTCTCTTATACACATCTGACGCTGCCGACGATATGCAGTGTGT
>CALZQD010000045.1 GCA_945828175.1 uncultured Bacteroidales bacterium
GAAGTCGATCCACTCGGGATGGCCGAACTCGTTGCCCATGAAGTTGAGATAGCCGCCGTTGATAGTCGCCAGTGTCACGAGGCGTATCATCTTGTGGAGGGCCATGCCGCGCGAGACGGTCATATTGTCGTCGCCGACCATCATGTGCCAGTACATCTCCTTGTCGATAAGGCGGAAGATGATGGTCTTGTCGCCAACGAGGGCCTGGTCGTGGCTTTCGACGTAGCTGATGGTCTTCTCGTCGGCGCGGCGGTTGGTGAGCTCCCAGTATATCGAGGTCGGATGCCAGTCTTCGTCTTTTTTCTCCTTGAGGGTCTTGATCCAGTAGTCGGGAATGCCCATGGCCATGCGGTAGTCGAAACCGATGCCTCCGTCGGCGACGGGAAGCGCCAGGCCGGGCATGCCGCTCATCTCCTCGGCGATGGTAATGGCCGTGGGGTTGAGGGTGTGTATAAGCTCGTTGGCGAGGGTGAGATAGGTGATGGCGTTGACGTCCTGATTGCCGTTATAGTAGTCGCTGTAGCCGCCGAAATCCTGGCCGAGGCCGTGGTTATAGTAGAGCATCGAGGTGACGCCGTCGAAGCGGAAGCCGTCGAAGCGATATTCCTCGAGCCAGAATTTGCAGTTCGAGAGCAGAAAGTGGAGCACCTCGTTCTTACCGTAGTCGAAGCAGAGCGAGTCCCACGCGGGATGTTCACGGCGTCCGTCGCCGTAGAAATACTGGTTGTAGCTGCCGTCGAGGCGTCCGATACCTTCGGCCTCGTTCTTGACGGCGTGCGAGTGGACGATGTCCATGATGACGGCCAGGCCGGCCTCGTGGGCGGCGTCGATGAGGTGCTTGAGCTCGTCGGGGGTGCCGAAACGGCTCGAAGCGGCGTAGAAGTTCGACACATGGTAGCCGAACGACCCGTAATAGGGATGCTCCTGGATGGCCATTATCTGTATCGCGTTGTAGCCGTCGGCGGCGATGCGCGGCAGTATCTTCTCGCGGAACTCGTCGTAGCTCCCCACCCCTTCGCGCTCCTGCGCCATGCCGATGTGGCATTCATAAATGAGCAGCGGCTTGGTGTCGGGCTTGAAGCCGTCGACAGTCCACTGATAGGGATGCTCGGGCGCCCAGACCTGGGCAGAGAAAATGTGTGTCGTCTCGTCTTGCACGACACGCGTGACGTAGGCGGGTATGCGTTCGCCCATGCCGCCGGGCCAGTGGACCATCATCTTGTAGAGCTGGCCGTGCTTGAGGTCGTTGGGGGCAAGCTTGATTTCCCACACGCCGTTGCCGACGGGGCTGAGGCTGTATTTCATCTCTTCGCGCCACTGCGAGAAGTCGCCGATGAGGGTGATTGCCGTGGCGTTGGGCGCCCATTCGCGGAAGACCCAGCTGCCGTCGGCCTCGCGGTGAAGACCGAAATATTTGTGGGCATTAGCAAAATCATTGAGGTTGCCGGTGCCGCCGGTCAACTCGGCTTTCTTGTTGATGGCGTCCTGATGACGGCCGGTGATGGCCTCGGCATAGGGCTCGAGCCAGGGGTCGTTCTTAATTATCGGCAGCACGGCCGCTTTGCGGCGTGTAGCCGTGCGGCGGGGTTTGGCCGATGTAGTCTTGGCCGCTGAGGCCTTTGTTGTCGTCTTGGCTTTGGTGGTATCTGATTTTGCCTTCATATGTCATTAAGGTTAGTTATGTATCGTTTGAGTTTGAGTCTATATCTCTAAACCACAAACTTAGTGAAAAGAACGCACCCGACCGCGAGTTTAACACATTTTATAAATGTGCGGCTCACTCTTTGAGGCGCGAATCGATGATGATGGTGACGGGCCCGTCGTTGACGAGCGCCACTTTCATGTCGGCGCCGAAGCGTCCGCGCTCGACCTGCGTGCCGGTCAGCACGCCTACTTTCTCGCAGTAGCGTTCGTAGAGCGGCACGGCGAGTTCGTGGCCGGCGGCGCGGATATAACTCGGGCGGTTGCCTTTGCGCGTCGACGCGGTCAGCGTGAACTGGCTGACGGCAAGTACGCGCCCGCCGGCGTCGACGACCGAGCGGTTCATCACACCCGCCTCGTCGTTGAATATCCTGAGTCCGGCGGTCTTCGACGCGAGCCAGTCGGCGTCGGCCTCGCTGTCGCCCTGCTCGACGCCGACGAGTACAAGTAGCCCGGCGCCGATGCGGCCTATGGTTTCTGAGTCTACCGTGACCGACGCCTCGGTCACGCGCTGTATTACGATTCTCATTTTTAGTCCTGATTTTTCTCTTTGTTCTTGTCGTTCTCGGCGAAGCCCTCGGTGATGGTGCGCGCCTTGGCCGCACCGACGACGGCGGCAATCTCGTCGAGCGTCGCCTGACGGATGCGCTTGACGCTCTTGAAGTGTTTGAGCAGCGCCTCGGCGGTCCTGGGGCCTATGCCTTTTATTGAATCCAATTCGCTGACAATCTGCGACTTGCTTCGTTTATCACGGTGGAATGTGATGCCGAATCGGTGCGCCTCGTCGCGCATATGCTGCACAACTTTCAGAGTCTCAGAGTTTTTGTCGATATAAAGCGGCACGCTGTCGCCCGGGAAATATATTTCTTCGAGACGTTTGGCAATGCCGGCGACGGCGATTGTGCCGCGCAGACCTATGGCCTCGAGAGCCTCGACGGCGGCGCTCAGCTGGCCCTTGCCACCGTCGACGACGACGAGCTGCGGCAGCTCCTCGCCCTCCTGCATCAGGCGGGTGTAGCGGCGCGTCAGCACCTCTTTCATCGACGCGAAATCGTCGGGACCGACGACGGTCTTGATGTTGAAGTGGCGGTAGTCGCGCTTCGACGGCTTGCCGTTTCTGAAGACGACACACGAGGCGACGGGATTCGTGCCCTGGATGTTCGAGTTGTCGAAGCACTCTATATGCGTCGGCAGCACGTTGAGCCTGAAGTCGGCCTTCATGCGCTCGAGGAGGCGCTCGGTGCGCTGCTCGGGATTGACCCTCTCCATATGTTTGAGGGCGTCGATTTTTGCCTGGCGCGCGTTTTTCTGCGACACCTCGAGAAGCTTGGCCTTGTCGCCGCGGCGGGGTATCGTGAAGGTGACGCCATCCATCTCTACCTCGGGGGTGACGGGCACGATGACCTCGTCGTAGACGACGCCGAGGCTTTGCTTGATTTCGTCGAGTGCATAGGCCAACAGCTGTGCCTGCGATTCGTCGAGGCTGCGTTTATAGCGCAGGGTGACGCTTCTGACGACGGCACCGCGGCGGACGTGCATATAGTTGATGTAGACGTCGCGGTCATCGTCGTCGATGGCGAAGACGTCGACGTCGTTGACCGTCTGGCTGACGATGACGCTCCGCGCCTGATAGCGCTCGATGAGCTGATAGCGCTCCTTGACGGCCTGGGCTTCCTCGAAACGCAGCTCCGAGGCGAGGCGCGCCATGTCGTCGCGCAGGTATTCGAGCAGCTCGTGGGTCTCGCCGCGCAATATCTGTTTGATGCGCTCGATATAGCCCTTATATTCGTCGACCGTGATCTCGCCGGTGCAGCAGCCGCGGCATTTCTTAATATGGTATTGCAGGCACAGCCTACCCTTCTCTTTCGCCAGATAGTCGGGCGTGATAGGCAGGCGGCAGGTGCGTATCGGGTATAGCTCGCCGATGAGGTCGAGCACCGTTCGGGCAACCTGAGTGTTGGTATACGGGCCGTAGTATCGTGAGCCGTCTTTGATATAGTGGCGGGTCAGAAATACGCGCGGATAAAGCTCGTTTGTCACGACAATCCAGGGATATGATTTGTCGTCTTTGAGCAGCACGTTGTAGCGCGGCTTGAACTCTTTGATCATCGAGTTCTCGAGGTTGAGCGCATCCTGTTCGGTCGGTACCACGATATACGACATGTCGGCGATGGCCCGCACGAGCAGGTTTGTGCGAAGGCAGTCGTGGGTGCGGTTGAAATACGACGACACACGCCGCTTCAGGTTCTTTGCCTTGCCTACATAAATAACCTTTCCCTCGGCGTCATAATAAGTGTAGACGCCGGGGGAATCAGGCAAGAAAGATATTTTTTCTTTTAATTGAGGAGATTTGTCGTGTTTTGACATCAATAGACAATGAGCGAGGTGACCTCGGCGTCAGCCGGCAGAGCGGCGCGGCCGTTGAGGGCAGAAAGCTCGATGATAAAGTTTATATAGATTTTCTTAGGGTTAAGACTTTTGACGAGTTTGTAGGCTGCGGCCATTGTGCCGCCGGTGGCGAGCACGTCGTCGTGAAGCACGACGATGTCGTCGGGACCGATGGCGTCGCGGTGAATCTCGATAACGTCTTTACCATACTCCTTGTCATACTCCATTCTGATTGTGTCGGCGGGCAACTTGCCGGGCTTGCGGGCGGGAACGAAACCGGCGCCAAGCTCAAACGCAAGAATCGAGCCGCCGATAAAGCCGCGCGACTCTATGCCGACGACTTTGGTCACGCCTTTGTCGCGGTAGAGCTGCGAAAGATCCCAGCCGATGATGTGAAGCGCACGCGGGTCTTTGAATGCTGTCGTGAGGTCTTTAAACAGGATTCCCTTCGAGGGGAAATCGACGACATCTCTGATTTTTGATTTGATGTATTCCATTTTTATTCTTTTGTAATTATTTGATAATTCATTATTTGAAGCGAAATTGTTTCACGTGAAACAACCTCGCGTGTATCTTCATCTGTTCATCAGCAACAGCAGTATATTGATGTCGCTGGGCGATATGCCGGGGATGCGCGACGCTTCGCCTATTGTCTCGGGGCGATGCTTGGCAAGCTTCTGTCGGGCCTCGGTCGAGATGGCCGTGATGGTCGAGTAATCGAAGCGGTCAGAGATGCGCACTTCTTCGAGGCGGTTGAGCTTGTCGGCGATCAGCCGCTCGCGGTCGATGTAGCCCTGATATTTTATCAGAATCTCGGCAGCCTCGACAACCTCATCGCGCAGCTCGGGTGTGATTGCGTCAATCTCTGCTTTGAGCGGCTCTATCATCGGCGCGAGTGTAGCGATGTCGAGATTGGGTCTGAGAAGAAGCTCATAGAGTTTCTGACCCTGCTTCAGGGGTTCGTATCCGGCTGCTTCGAGTCGCGGATTTATTACGGCGGCTCTCACCGAGAAGTTGCGGCAGAATTCAATCAGTCGGTCGCGCGCAGCGAGTTTTGTCTGCAAAAGCTGATAACGGCGCTCGTCGGCAAGACCGATTTTATATGCCTTCGGCGTAAGTCTGACATCGGCGTCGTCCTGTCGAAGCAGTATACGGTATTCTGCTCGCGAGGTAAACATGCGGTAAGGTTCGTCGACGCCTTTTGTGACAAGGTCGTCGATAAGCACGCCTATATATGCTTCGTCGCGGGCAAGCGTGAATGGTGCTTTGCCCTGCACAGCAAGCGCTGCATTGGCGCCGGCCACGAGCCCCTGCCCCGCTGCCTCCTCATAGCCGGTCGTTCCGTTAATCTGTCCTGCGAAGAAAAGATTCTTGATAAGTTTCGTCTCGAGTGTGTGACGCAGCTGCGTGGGGTCGAAGAAGTCATACTCGATAGCATAGCCGGGACGGTAAATCTGCACTTCATCAAACGCGGGTATTGTCTGCAGCGCCTCAATCTGTATATTGAGCGGCAGCGACGACGAGAAGCCGTTGAGATAATACTCCTGCGTGGTCTCGCCCTCGGGTTCGATGAAAAGCTGATGCTCGGTTTTGTCTGCGAAAGTAACAATTTTGGTCTCAATCGAGGGGCAGTAACGCGGACCGATGCTTTTGATCTGGCCGTTGTAGAGCGGCGAATCGGGCAATCCTCGTCGCAGCACTTCATGCGTTGCCTCGCTGGTGTAGACGATATGACAGTCACGCTGTTTGAGCGTGCGCTCGACGTCGGGCAGATACGAGAACTTATGTCCGTCGTTGTCGCCCGACTGCGATTTGGTTAGTTCCCATTTTATCGAGCGGCCGTCGATGCGCACGGGCGTACCGGTTTTCATACGTCCGGTTGCAAAACCGAGCGAAACGAGCTGCTCGGTCAGTCCGGTTGCGGTAGGCTCTGACACGCGACCGCCTTCAATCTGCACGCGGCCGATGTGCATCAGCCCGTTAAGGAAGGTACCGTTGGTCAGTACGACTGCCGGAGCATGAAACGCGGCTCCGTCGGCTGTCATGACACCTTTGAGCACGCCGTCTTCGATGATGAGCTCTCTGACTGAATCTTGCCACATATAAAGATGCGGCATATTTTCGAGTGTCTCACGCCAGAGTCCTGAGAATTTCGTGCGGTCGCACTGCGAGCGCGGGCTCCACATTGCCGGACCTTTCGAGCGGTTGAGCATTCTGAATTGTATCGACGTGCGGTCGGTTATAATTCCCATATATCCGCCCATCGCGTCTATCTCCCTGACTATCTGACCTTTTGCAATACCGCCGACGGCAGGGTTGCAGCTCATTTGGGCAATTTTGTGCATATCCATCGTGATGAGCAGCGTCTCCGCGCCGAGTCGGGCCGCGGCAGCCGCAGCCTCACAACCGGCATGACCGGCACCCACTACTATCACATCGTAATCAAACTTCATTTAACGGGTAAGATATTGTATATAAAGCGATTAAACTTTAGCGTCAAGCATAGCGAGGGCAGCGTCCTCATGCGCTTCCATGATCTCGCGCTCACCGGGGCCTTTGTCGTCGATGCCGCAGAGATGCAACACACCGTGTATGATAACTCGCTTCAGCTCAGTGTCGTAAGCAGCATTGACGAGTTCTGCGTTTGAGGCCACCGTATCAAGGGAGATATAGATGTCGCCCGAGACCACATCGTCGTAGGTGTAGTCGAACGTAATAACATCGGTATAAAAATCGTGATTGAGGAATTGTCGGTTGACTTTGATGATACCCTCATCGTTGCAGAATATATAGTTGATTTTGCCGAGGGTATAGCCGTGACTTGCTGCAACTTTAGCAATCCATGCTTCGAGCCGCAGGCGGTCGATTGCGGGCATATCGACATCTTCACATATCCATCTGATCAACTGTCTCATGACAAATAAGAGTACAAAGATAAAAAATATTTTTGATTAGTGGATACTCTGCCGCCAAATGAAATATGACACCACCCCCTGCCCTACCCCACCGGGCGCCTCCCTGAAAAACATTATTGGGCGACAACTATAAATTCGCACCAGATATATTTTGACATATTTACACAAATACTTATCTTTGCGGACACAAATTCAATCAATAGCCCTATATTGCTATCATTATTACACTATAATAGTACTAATCAAAAAATTAATGTCACATGAGAAAATTCTACACTTCTGTTTTATCATGCATTGTCTTAATGCTTGCAGCCACTTTCACCTCAACAGCCCAGGAACCCGCAAACATTCCCGACGGATGGGAATATTGGGGCAAGGGTAAATTCACCGACGACATGGTTTCATCTTTCCTTATGCTTGGACCGGTCACATGTGAGGTAGACATAATCAGAAAGACAGACAACGCAAATTATATACGAATACTCGCGCCCTACGGACAAGCCTATGCCGATGCGTTTATGGCTACAAACCAGATACCACTGAAAGAAACCGAGTATAACGTAGCAGGAGACAAATATTTCGACCTCGACATCACTGATCCCGAAAAAGTAACCCTTCCCGCCTATTGCTACACCGGATGCTCTTGGGGTTATGGCGAACTCTACTGGGGTCTCGTAGGCACCAACACCTTCTATATTGAAAACAATACAGTCAAAGCACCGACCAACGGCATGGGCATCATAGACGATACCGGCTTCTACTACGCAAATCAATGGGGTGAGTTTGCCCTCGTACTGCCGGAATCTGACGGAGTAAACGAAATCATTGCCGACGACAACGCTCCAATCGAATACTTCGACATGCAGGGACGCAAGGTCGCAAATCCCGAAAACGGCATATATATTCGCCGCCAGGGTACAAAGACAGCCAAAATATGTATTAAGTAATTTGCAATACGAAACTCATTCAATATACAGGCGACAGATTCATAGAACTGTCGCCTGTTGTTTTTTTTGGATTTCGTCCGAAAACTTAAAAAACCGACTTTAACAACTATCATCCAATCAGTTGTAACAATTTTAACCGTCTGAGATTTGAAAATTTTTGGCGAGACGACCCGGTGGCAATGATTTTTTGAAAATAAAACGATAAATTTGCAAGGAATTTTAACATTAATTTAAAGATGATAGCACAGTGGCAAAAAGAACTCAATGAGGCGGCCGAACCCGAGCGCAAAGAAATTCTCCGGCGATTTTTCAAAACCGGAAAAGGCGAATACGGCGAAGGCGACATTTTCATCGGACTGACCGTGCCGGTCAACCGGGCGATAAGCAAAAAATATTTCGCCCTGCCCTTCGAAAAAATTTCCGAGATGCTCGTGTCGCCCATCCACGAGCATCGCCTCGGCGCCCTCATCGCCCTCGTCGAGAAATATAAGAAGACAAAGAGCCACGCCGGCCGACGCGAGATTGCCGACTACTATGTCTCGGTCTGCCATCTTGCCAACAACTGGGACCTCGTCGACCTCTCGGCCCCGTACATCCTGGGCTGCGAGCTGAGCACGGGCAACTATCACGACACCGTCCGCCGCTTCGTTGCCTCAGAATGCCTCTGGGAGCGCCGTGTGGCCGTCGTGGCGACCCTGATGTGTGTCCGTCACCGCCAACTCGACCTCGCCCTCGAGATGTGCCTCAAATCGCTCGACGACCCCGAGCCACTCATGCGCAAGGCCACCGGCTGGATTCTCCGCGAAGTCGGCAAGAAGGATGTCGAGGCACTCCAAAGCTTCCTCCGCGACAATATCGACCGCCTCTCGTCAATCACACTCTCCTACGCCACCGAAAAATTATCACCCTCTGAACGCTCCGAGCTGCGGAATATGAGAAATTTGCGAAAAAAATCGTAATTTTGCAGTCTCAAAACCAAAGCGATGGATCGTATTTCTGCCACTATCATTACACGCAATGAGGAAGCACAAATCGAGCGATGCCTCGAATCGCTCAAGGGTGTTGCCGACGAAATTATCGTAGTTGACTCATACTCAATCGACCGCACGACCGAAATCTGCCGCCGCTACGGCTGCAAGATTACGGCACGAGCCTTCACGGGCTATGGCATTCAGCGCCAGTATGCCGTCGGCCTGACGACATTCCCCTACGTCCTGTCGATCGACGCCGACGAAGTGCTCTCGCCCGAGCTCCGCGAAGCCATCATCACGATGAAAAACGAGGGCTTCAAAGACAATATCTATTCGCTCAAAATAATCAATTACTACTGCGGACGACCTGTGATGCACTCAGGCTGGCAGCCCGTCACCCAGGTGCGTCTCTTCAACAAGCGCTACGCCAACTGGAACCTCGTCGACCTCGCCGAGCGCGTCACCTTCCCCAACAGCTTGATGCCCAGAGTGCTGCCGGGCTACATCAACCACTACCGCTGCAACACCAACAAAGAGCTCGTCAACAAGGAGATGCGCCACTCTGTAATCTACGGCCGCATTCTCGCCTCGAAGAGCCGCAGCATTTCGCCCGTCACGCCGGTGCTCCGCGCGTCGATGACTTTCATGCGCTGCCATCTGCTCGACGGCGCACTGCTCGACGGCACCTGCGGCATGGAAATCGCCAAAAACAAGTTCATGACGACGCTCAACTCCTATCGCGTCGCCCGCAGCATCATCAAAAAAAGAAAGAGCTGACCAAGAGTCGGCTCTTTCCGTTAATTCTATCGTTATTTTCTTATTTTACAGATACTCTGTCTCTTATACACATCTGACGCTGCCGACGATATGCAGTGTGTAG
>CALZQD010000046.1 GCA_945828175.1 uncultured Bacteroidales bacterium
ATTGAATTTCAACAATTTCAAAGTACTCTTATGATTTTTTAGTGGACACTAATGAATGTAACTTTCAAAATCTTGCTCGCTAAATCTCGTTCTTTTTGGCCATTTCATTTTATCGCTCAGTCACATAGCCCGCTATGCTCCTTAGCTCTAAAATGAAATGTCTTTCAAAAATAACTTCGATTTATCCGGGCATTAATTTTTTCGAGTTACTTAGTAAATATTTAGCGAAACGATAATTTTTTTCGCCTTGTATTGTGTAGTATTTTGAAATTTTATAATTTTGTCGCATAAAAATCAACGAGCAGAATGAAGCGATTCAGCTATTTCTCCAAGCCAATCAAAGCTTGCGATTGCCCGGAATCGGGCATTGGCTCGTCAGCGTTCACCCGCAAAGTAGACAAACGGTCGCTCTGCGGGCTTTTTGTTTTATTGTAAGTACTTTTTGTTTAATAATAATAGGTAAAGTTTATGTCTTCATTAAGGTTTAAGGTTGTAGAAGAAGCATTTGACAGGAAAGCGGTCAAAGTCGAGATTCCAAAGGAACGTCCCGAGAGCTACTACGGAAAGAATGTATTCAACAGTCAGAAGATGTTTGAATACCTCCCGAAGCAGACCTATGACGCGCTTGTCAATGCTATCGAGAACAAGGAGCCCATATCGCTTGAAATCGCCGACAGTGTCGCCGAGGGCATGAAGCGCTGGGCCATCGACAACGGTGCGCGCCATTATACCCACTGGTTCCACCCGCTGACCGATGGCACGGCCGAGAAGCACGACGCCTTCATCGAGCACGACGGCAAAGGCGGTGTTGTCGAGAAATTCTCAGGCAAGCTCCTCGTCCAGCAGGAGCCCGACGCGTCGAGCTTCCCCAACGGCGGCATCCGCAACACCTTCGAGGCCCGCGGCTATTCGGCCTGGGACATATCTTCGCCCGCATTCATCATAGGCGAGACCCTCTGTATCCCGACTATCTTCATCTCGTATACAGGCGAATCGCTCGACTACAAGACCCCGCTGCTCAAGGCGCTCAACAGCGTAGACAAGGCCGCGACCGCCGTTGCCCGATACTTCGACCCGGCAGTGAAGCATGTCAAGTCGTATCTCGGCTGGGAACAGGAGTATTTCCTCGTCGACGAAGCCCTCTACAGCGCCCGTCCCGACCTCGTCATGACAGGCCGCACACTCATGGGCCACGAGAGCGCCAAGAACCAGCAGCTCGAAGATCACTATTTCGGCGCTATTCCCTCGCGCGTCGAGGCCTTCATGCTCGACCTTGAGATTCAGGCCCACAAGCTTGGTATCCCCGCCAAGACCCGTCACAACGAGGTTGCGCCCAACCAGTTTGAGCTCGCGCCTATCTTCGAGGAGACAAACCTTGCCAATGACCATAACCTGCTGCTGATGTCGCTGATGGCCGAAGTCGCCCGTCGCCACAACTTCAGGGTACTGCTTCATGAAAAGCCCTTCGCCGGCATCAATGGCTCGGGCAAGCACAACAACTGGAGCCTCGGCACCGACAACGGCACGATGCTCTTCGCTCCCGGCAAGACACCCAAAGACAACCTGCAGTTCATCACCTTCGTCGTCAACGTCATGGCCGCTGTCCACAAACACAACGGCCTGCTCAAGGCCTCGATCATGTCGGCCACGAATACCCACCGTCTCGGCGCCAACGAGGCACCCCCTGCAATCATCTCGATTTTCACCGGCACACAGCTCGCCAAGATTCTCGACCTCATCGAGAGCAGCAACCTCGACATGCTCACCAATCTCTCGACCAAGGAAGGCTATAAGCTCGGCGTCGCCCAGATTCCCGATATCATGATTGACAACACAGACCGCAACCGCACGTCGCCCTTCGCCTTCACCGGCAACCGCTTCGAGTTCAGAGCCGTCGGCTCGTCGGCCAACTGTGCGTCGGCCATGATTGCCCTCAACGCTGCCGTCGCCGACCAGCTCGCAAGCTTCAAGACGGCCGTTGATGCCCGCCTCGGCAAAGGCGAGAAACTCGAGGACGCTCTCATCGCCGAAATCCGTAAACTCATCATCGAGTCGAAGAACATCCACTTCGACGGCAACGGCTACAGCGACGAATGGAAAGCCGAGGCAGCCCGCCGCGGTCTCGACTGCGAGACGTCGGCTCCGAAGATCTTCGACGCCTACCTGCGTGAGTCGTCGGTCGACATGTTTGCCCGTACGAAAGTTTTCACCCGCGTCGAGCTCGAGGCCCGCAACGAGGTGAAGTGGGAGATGTATACCAAGAAGGTTCAGATTGAGGCCCGCGTACTCGGCGACCTCGCCATAAACCACGTCATCCCCGTCGCCACCCGCTACCAGTCGATGCTCGTCGACAATGTCGTCAAGCTCAAGACCCTCTTCGACGATGCCAAGGGACAGCAGATTGTCAGCCACGACCTCGACACAATCGAGAAGATATCGAAGCACATGTGCGTGATTAAAGCTCAGACCGACGCCATGGTCGAAGCCCGCAAAATAGCCAACGGCATCACCAACGAGCGCGAGAAGGCCATCGCCTACCACGACACAGTCGTGCCCTGCATGGAGACGATCAGATATCACATCGACAAGCTCGAGCTTATGGTCGACAATGAGATGTGGCCTCTGCCCAAGTATCGCGAACTGCTGTTTATCAGATAATAGGGCAGGCGACTCAACACTATGGAACAGCTCAAGCATGAATGTGGCGTAGCGATGATACGGCTGCGTCACCCGATACGCTATTACAAAGAAAAATACGGCAGCTACAGCTACGCCCTCGGCAAGCTCTATCTCCTTATGGAGAAACAGCATAACCGCGGACAGGAAGCCGCCGGTATCGGCGTCGTCAAGATGGGCGCCGAGCCCGGCCATGAATACGTCTTCCGCGAGAGGGCTCTCGGCGCCGACGCAATACAGACGATTTTCGGCGAGGTCAACCGCCAGCTCGCCGCCTCGCTGCCCGACGCAACGCCCGAGGATGTCGAGCGTCTCGTGCCCTTTGTAGGTGAAATCTATATGGGTCCCCTGCGCTACAGCACCACCGGCAAGAGCGGCATCAGCTATGTGCATCCCTTCCTGCGTCGCAACAACTGGCGCTCGCGCAACCTGCTGCTCTGCGGCAACTTCAACATGACCAACGTCGACGAGATTTTCGAGAAAATCGTTGCTACAGGCCAGCACCCGCGCATCTACAGCGACACCGTCGTGCTGCTCGAACAGCTCGGCTACGCCCTCGACAAGGAGAATCACCGCCTTTACCGTCATTTCAGAGACCGCGCCGTCGACCCCGAGTTGAGCCATCTGATTGAGGACAATCTCGATATGGTAAACGTCATGCGTTCGGCCGCTACGTCGTGGGATGGCGGTTATGTCATCTGCGGCGCGACAGGGTCGGGTGATATGTTTGCCCTGCGCGACCCCCACGGCATCAGGCCGGCGTTCTACTGGTATGACGACGACTTCGTCGTGCTCGCCTCTGAGCGCCCCGTGATTCAGACCGTCTTCAATGTCGCGCGCGCCGATGTCAGGGAACTGCAGCCCGGTTCGGCTCTCATAGTCACCAAAAACGGCGACATCTCGACGCCGCAGGTGCTCGAGCCGCTTAAAAACGAGAAATGCTCGTTCGAGCGCATCTATTTCTCGCGCGGCAGCGACGCCGACATCTATAAAGAGCGCAAGGCTCTCGGCCGCTATCTCGTCTCCGAGATTCTCGAGGCCATAGACCATGATCTCGACAACACAGTCTTCGCCTTCATACCCAACACCGCCGAGGTCGCCTTCATGGGCCTCAACGAGGGTCTTGAGGCATATCTCGACAGCCTGAAAGCCAAAGAGATTATCGCAGCGAAAGACCGTGGCGAGCTGACCGCCGAACGCGTCGCCGAAATTATGAGCCATAAACTAAGAGTTGAGAAAATAGCGCTTAAAGACATAAAGCTCAGGACTTTCATCGCCGAGGGCGCATCGCGCAACGAGCTCGCTGCCCACGTCTACGATGTGACTTACGGCTGCATAGTCAATGACGTCGACACGCTTGTCGTAATCGACGACAGCATCGTGCGCGGCACTACGCTGAAACAGTCGATTCTGCAGATGCTCGACCGTCTGCATCCGCGCCGCATCGTCGTCGTATCGTCGTCGCCGCAAGTCAGATACCCCGACTACTACGGCATCGACATGTCGCGCATGAGCGAGTTTGCCGCCTTCAGAGCGGCAGTCGCGCTGCTGAAAGACCGCGGCATGGCCAATGTGCTCGACGAGACATATCGTGCTTGTCTCGAACAGCTGAAGCTCCCCGCTGAGAATCAGATCAACTGTGTCAAGGCTATTTACGCGCCTTTCACCGACGAAGAAATTTCGCGGAAGATTGCCGAGATGCTTACGCCCGAGACCATGAAAGCCGACGTGAAGATAATATATCAGAACCTCGACGGACTTCACCGGGCGATTCCAAATCATCCCGGCGACTGGTATTTCTCAGGCGATTATCCGACACCCGGCGGCGTGCGCTTGGTCAACCGCGCTTTTGTAAACTACTACGAGGGCAACGCCGAATTAAGGTAATTGCCCGTTGTCGTGCAGCGAGTAATAATCAGAGTCAGTGATTATTATATGATCATTGACTCTGATATCAAACAGCGCCGCGGCTTCTTTAATCTTGCGGGTAAGCGCTATGTCCTGGGAGCTCGGTCTGAGTGTGCCCGACGGATGGTTGTGGAACAGAATCATGGCCGAAGCCGAGGCGTCGAGCGCGTATTTCATTATAATTCTGACGTCGACGGCTGTGGCCGATAGTCCGCCCTGGCCGACTTTCTCGTGCCTGATCTGCTTGCCGGCCTGCGAGAGATACAGCACCCAGAATTCCTCGTAGGGCAATCGCTCGAGGTGCTGGCGCATAATGTCGTAGGCTATCTCCGACGAGTTGATGACCGCGTCGGTGACAAGGCGCGCGTCGGCCGCCGAGCGCGAGCCGAGTTCGAGTGCCGCCAACAGGTTGAGAGCCTTGGCCGGACCGATGCCCGAGAAGCGCTCTGTCAGCTCGTTGACGCTCAGGCTCGTAACTTTCGACAGATGTCCGTCGAATTCATCGAGGATGTCCTGGCTGAGGTCTATGACTGAGCGGCCTTTGATGCCCGTGGCGAATATCAGGGCCATAAGCTCGGCGTTCGTGAGGCTTTTGATGCCGCGCGTCAGCGCTTTTTCACGCGGGCGCAGCTCCGAGGCCATCTCTTTGATGGTCTTGCCGTGGGCGGGTGAGTCGTTGGCGGTCATGGCTTATTTCCCTTTCCTTATGGCTATTTCCTCGTCGAGGTTGCGACCGCGGCGTAGGATGATTTTCTGAAAATATGCCTTGATGAAGCCTATGCCGTAGCCGCCGAGCTGTATGACAGCCGCCGGAACGGCCTTGGCTGCGATGCTGAGGCTGCGGGTCTTGACGAGCGCGCCGATGAAGACCGCGAGGAAATAGAGGCCAAGCGGCAGCAGGAACCACGGCGAGACAAAGAAGCCGATCAAAATCAGCAGCAGGCTGCCGATGACGAAGACAGCCGGCAGGAGGTGTACGGCCTTGAGCGAATCGGGGTAGAGCAGCTTGAGTGTTACGCGCGACATGCCGAAGACATAGACCTGGCGGAAGAATTTCCTGAAGTTGATGCGGCGCTTGTGCCACACGGGAGCCTCGACAATCAGACCGGTCGTGAAGCCGGCATTGCGGATGCGGGTACTCATGTCGATGTCCTCTGAAAACATCTCGCGGAAGCCGCCGACTTTCTCATAGACCTCGCGCGAGAAGCCCATGTTGAAGGTGCGCGGCACGAATTTCTCGAGCTTGATTTTGCCGCCGCGGATGCCGCCTGTAGTCAGGAACGAGGTCATCGAGTAGTTGATGGCCTTCTGCGTGCCGCTGAACGACTCGTGTGCAGCGTCGGGACCGCCGAAGCAGTCATAAGGCTTGGCTGCCAGTGACTTCGATATGGTCTCGAAATATGTCGGCGGGATGACGCAGTCAGAGTCGAAGAAAATGAAATAGCGTCCCGAGGCTCTTTCCATACCGTAGTTGCGGGCGATAGAGCGGCCCTCGTTGGGCTTGAAAAAATATTTTACATCGAGCCCGCGCGAGGCATATCTCTCGGCGACCTCACGGCAAGGCACGGTCGAGCCGTCCTCGACGATTATGACCTCGAAGTCGTCATCGGTCTGCTTGGTCAGGCTGTCGAGCAGCTCGTCGACCTCGTCGACGCGGTTATAGACAGGTATTATGACAGAGTAGGTCTTCATCTTTCAGCTCATTCTCGATTTATAGTCCTCATAATCAAACTCGCGGATGACGCGGGCGTCGTCGGAGTGTTCGTTCGACGCCACTACGATGGCCGGATGTTGTATGCCGTTGAACATCGTCGTCTTGACGGTCGTGTAATGGTTCATGTCTTCGAGCGTCAGGCGCTGGCCGGCTTCGAGCGGCTTCTCGAAATACCAGTCGCCCATGTAGTCGCCGCTGAGGCAAGAGTTGCCGCCGAGGCGGTAGGCGAGGCCAGATACCGAGCTCTCGGTGATGGCCGGCTGATAGGGCATTTCGAGAGTGTCGGGCATATGGCAGGCGAAAGAGACGTCGACGATGGCCGTGCGGATGCCGTCGTTCTCGACGACGTCGACGACCGATGTGATGAGGTCGCCTGTGCGCCAGGTGAAGGCGCTGCCGGGTTCGAGGATGACGCTGACGCCGGGATGGCGCTCTTTGAAGGCTTTGAGCAGGGCGACGAGATGGTCGGTGTCATAGCCCTCGCGTGTCATCAGATGGCCGCCGCCCATGTTGACCCATCTGACTTTGTCGAGAAGATGGCCGAACTGCTGCTCGAAGGCCTCGAGCACCTTCTCGAGGTCGTAGCTCGTCGACTCGCAGAGAGCGTGGAAGTGAAGTCCCTCGATGCCGTCGGGCAGTCCGTCTTTCACGGCTTCGGCAGCGACGCCGAAGCGCGAGCCGGGCAGGGCGGGATTATATATGTCTGTCTCGATGACAGAGCATTTGGGGTTGACTCTCAGCCCGGGCGAAACACGTTTGCCGGGATTGGCAGCGTTGTAGGCCCGCACCTTGTCGGCAAAGCGCTCCCACTGGCCGAGCGAGTTGAAAGTGATATGCGAACTGCCCTCGAGATATTCGTCAATCGTCGCGTCGGTGTAGGCCGGACAATAGCTGTGGACCTCGTCGCAGAGAAACTCGCGACCGAGACGCATCTCGTTGAGCGAGCTCGCCGTCGACGCGAAGCCCCGCTCACGGAATTGGCCGAATGTGCGCCACAAGGCATTGGCCTTGAAGGCCATGATAATCTTGACACCGGCGCGGCGCTGCACTGACTCTATGATGTCGAGGTTGCGGGCGATGCGGTCGGTGTAGACGGCGTAGAACGGGGTAGGTATGTCGGATATTTTCATTATTCGAGTATTTTAAATTTAGCGAAACTCAGCAGCAGCTTTTTAGTGCTGACGTTGTCGAATTTGACGGTTATCTTGTGGTCGGGCGTACTCGTGTCAATCTCGGTGATGACACCGCGGCCGAAGCGCTGGTGCTCGATGACGACGCCGGTCTGCAGCTCGGCGGCCGAGTGCTGCGCGTAGTCGCCGGCGGCTACCTTATTGTCAGACCTGTCGGACATGTCTGACTTATAGGCCGGGCGATAGGCGTTGTTGCTGCTGATTGGTCGCAGAACGTGCTGGCGGTCGTAGCTCTCGTGCGACGGACGTATCTCGGGCGTTGCTATCTGCGAGCCGAGGCCGACCTTCAGATATTTTATGTTGATGTCCTTGAGGAAGCGCGAGGGATTGCAGAGCTTGTTCTGCCCGTTGATATAGCGGCTTTTGGCGTATGTCATCATGCAGAACTTCTTTGCGCGGGTGATGGCGACATAGAGCAGACGCCGCTCTTCCTCGACCTCGGCGAGGCTGCCGCGACCCATCGACGATGGCAGCAGATCTTCCTCGACACCGACGATAAAGACGTTGTCAAACTCCAGACCTTTGGCGGCGTGGATGGTCATAAGCGTGACGCACTCTTCGGCGCCTGTCGCCTCGTCCTGGTCGGTCGCGAGCGACACCTCTGACAGGAAATCGACAAGGCGCATGCTGTCGGTGGCGCCCTGTTCCTTCTTGTCTTCGACAAACTGACGGGCGGCGTTGAGCAACTCCTGAATGTTCTCTTTCTTTGAGACGCTTTCGGGCGTGCTGTCAGAGGCATACATCGCTAAAATCCTTGATTCGCTGATAATTGCCACCGTCATGGTCTCGGCGTCGACGCCCTCGTTGTTGCGGGCGATAAACTGCGATATGAGGCCGGTGAAGCTCTCGATTTTGGCTTTGGTGCCGCGGTTGATGTCGAGCTGATAACGTGCGGGGTCCAAGGCTATCTGCCATAGGCTGACGTTGTTTTCAATCGCGGCGGCGGCGAGTTTCTTCACCGTTGTCTCGCCTATGCCGCGGGCAGGCGTGTTTATCACACGCTTGAAAGCCTCGTCGTCGTCGGGGTTTATCGCCAGACGCAGATAGGCGACGACGTCTTTGATTTCCTTGCGCTGATAGAAAGCCAGACCGCCGTAGATGCGGTAGGGGATGTTGCGTTTGCGCAGGGCCTCCTCGAGGATGCGCGACTGGGCGTTGGTGCGGTAGAGCACGGCGAAGTCGTTGTAGCTGTCTTTGCTGTGCATCTTCACCTGCGAGATACGGTTGGCCACGAGATAGCCCTCTTCGAAGTCGCTGTAGCTCTCGACGATGTTGATGCGCTCGCCCGGCTCGTTCTCCGAGAAGACCTCTTTGTGGATTTGACGCGAGTTCTTGTCGATGAGCGTGTTGGCGGCGTTGATGATGTTCTGAGTCGAGCGGTAGTTGCGTTCGAGCTTGAATGTCTTCAGGTCGGGATACTGGTCGCGCAGGTTGAGGATAAACTTTATGTTGGCGCCGCGGAACGAGTAGATGCTCTGGGCGTCATCGCCTACGACGCAGAGGTCGCCCTGACCTTGGGTGAGCAGGGTGATGATGCTGTTCTGGGCGTGGTTGGTGTCCTGATACTCGTCAACGAGGACATATCTGAAATATTCGCGGTAGTGGTTGAGCAGGCCGGGATTCGACGACAGTAGCACGTTGGTGTAGAAGAGCAGGTCGTCGAAGTCCATCGCTCCGGCGATGCGGCAGCGGTCGCGGTAGGCCGTGTAGATGTCGACGATATGGGGCCGGCGGGCGTTCTTGTCAGAGCGCATCAGGTCGGCGTCGGCGCGGTAAGCCTCGGGCGAGTAGAGCGCGTTTTTGGCGAAAGAGATGGCGTTGAAGACGGTCGTCGGATTATAAAGCTTCTCGTCGAGCTGCATGTCCTTGATAATCATCTTCAGCAGCGACTTTGAGTCGGCGGTCTCGTAGATTGTGAAATCGCGCTTGAAGCCGATGAGGTCGGCGTTGGTGCGGAGAATGCGCAGAAACATCGAGTGGAAAGTGCCCATCCAGAGTTTCGACGACGTCTTCTGTCCGACGAGTGCCTCGATACGCTCGCGCATCTCGCGGG